>CAYVDH010000057.1:0-19540 GCA_964450355.1 uncultured Flavobacteriaceae bacterium | reverse complement strand
AAACTCGAATTAAATTTTTAAAACAATAAAAAAATGGAGACAGAAATTAAAGTTAAAAAAATTGGCAGGCCTTCTAAAAATGACGAAAAAAGACGAATCATATTAGAAAAATCAAAAGAATTTTTTATAAAACATGGTTATGACAGAGCAAATTTAGATGAAATAAGTGATGCCATAGGTTTTAACAAAGCAGCCCTTTATTATTATTTTAAAAGCAAAGAAGAAATATTTATAGCCACTTTGCAACACGACATGAGCAAAGATATTGCTAAATTAAAAAAAGAGTTAAATGAGATAACACAAGGAACAGATAAAATATTTCATTATTTAAACAGTAAATCTAATCTTTATCTAACTACCCTTGTAAAACAAGGTACCAACACACAAAACATGGCAACCATATTTCGTTTAACGACTGAAATAAGATCTGCATTTTTAAAAACTGATATCTTGTACATTGCTAATATTATAAAAAATGAAGTAAACACAAAACTAAGCATTGAAGACACAATGAGATATGCTACCATGTTGTTTGACATTGTAAAATGTAAAAATGTATTTGGGTATTTGATTCACGAAGTTCAATTAGATGAAGAATCGTTAAATAAACACAGAACAGAAAGAGAATTCATTTTAAGGACCATTTTAAAAGCCATTGAATGTCAAAACTAATTCAATGTCAAAACTACTTTCATAATGTTTTATACCATTTGTATTGATAACACCTATACAACTTATCCACATTTTAAAAACACAAAAAATCTACATAATTTAATATTTATAACTCAAATTAAACTTGTTGAAATTAAATTAACCATTAATGATAAAACAAAACTATAGCTTTTTTTAACAAAGTAACAAATAGTAAGAAAAAGATTTTATCATCTTTTAAAATCTCAATTTTTAATTCATAGATTAAATCATCGATAGATTTGTATTATCGTGAATATGGGCGTAGATTTGAACCACTTGTAAGCTTTATTAACACAATAGTAAGAATGAAAAGTGATAGTGATAAAAAAAAGGTAGGAAGACCCTCCAAAAACGAAGAAAAAAGAAAATTGATATTAGATAAAGCTAAAGAATGTTTTGTAAAAAACGGCTTTAATCATACAACTTTAGACAGCATTGGTGATGCCATTGGTTTTAACAAAGCTGCTTTGTATTACTATTTCAAAAGCAAAGAAGAATTATTTATAGAAACAGTTCAAAGAGAAATAATTAGAGAAACCGAAATCATTAAAAAACACATTGAAAAGATGACTGATGGCATCGAAAAAATTGTTTATTTTTACAACAACAAAGCCAATTTGTTTTTTGATGTTATGTTCAGCAACGGGTTTTCAAATACTGATTTAGTTCAATTTACTGAATTTTCAATTACTGCTAATAAACCTTTTATTTACAACGACATTTTATACATTGCCAATATCATCAAAGAAGAAATTAATAACAACTTAACTGTTGAAGAATCAATTAATAGTGCTTGGCTTGTATTTGATTCTATTAGAAATAAAAACCTATTTGGCTATGTGATTGAATGTGTTGCTACCAAACCTGAAGTAATGAAAAAACACGTAGAAGATAGACAAAAAAGTCTCAGACTTATTCTCTTAGGAATAAAAAATCTTTAAAAAACTTTAATGTTTAAAGTGCCTTACACCTGTAAGTACCATCACTTGATCGTTGGCATTAGCTGCATCTATACTGTCTTTGTCTTTAATGCTTCCTCCTGGCTGTGAAATAGCAACAATACCAGCCTGTTTAGCCAAATCTACACAATCTGGAAAAGGAAAAAATGCTTCAGAAGACATCACTGCTCCTTGTGTATCGAACCCAAATGATTTAGCTTTTTTAATTGCGAATTCTAAAGCATCCACCCTTGATGTTTGTCCACAACCCATTCCTATCAATTGTTTGTTTTTAACAAGAGCTATCCCATTAGACTTAAGATGTTTAACAGCTTTAATAGCGAATTCCAAATCGCTTATTTGTTCATCATTTGGTTGATTCTCTGTTACACAGTTAAACTCATTTTTACCTTCTACACTTTGATCATAATCCTGCATAAGCACTCCATTTAACAATTGTTTGAACGTGGTAGTTGGTTTTATATCTTTTAATAATTTAACAATGATTCTATTTTTTTTACTAGCTAATACATTCAAAGCTTCTGTTGTATAATCTGGGGCAATGAGTATTTCAAAGAATAAATTATTGATGTGGTTGGCCGTTGCTTCATCTACTGTTCTATTGCACGCTAATACTCCTCCAAAAGCAGAAACTGAATCGCAAGCCAATGCATCTAAATAAGCTTGCTCAATGGTTTCTCTGCTAGCTAAACCACAAGCGTTGGTATGCTTAATGATAGCAAATGTAGGCTCTTCAAATTCATTGATAAGCAATAATGCAGCTTCAGCATCTACTAAATTATTATAAGACAATTCTTTCCCTTGTTTAATCTCAAAAATCTCGTTTAAATCTCCAAAAAACTTAGCTTTTTGATGAGGGTTTTCTCCATATCTCAATTCCTTAGATTGATTTATACTGGTTTTAAAAACTGGAATATTTTCAGTTTGATTAAAGTAATTAAAAATAGCAGTATCGTAATGTGATGAATTCATGAATGCTTGAGCAGCATAGTGCTTTCTTTGCTCTTTGGTCAAACTGCTATTTTGAGCCACTAATAATTGATAAAATTCTGCATATTGGTTTCTATTAGAAATAATGCATGTATCGTTGTAATTTTTAGCTGTAGCTCTTATCAATGAAATTCCACCAATGTCTATTTTTTCAATGATTTCAGAAACGTCATTAGTAGATTTTACAGTTTCTTCAAATGGGTATAAATCAACTATCACCAAATCAATTGTATTGATGTGGTGCTGTTGCAATTGATTCGTATCAGAATCATTTTCTCTACGTGCTAATATCCCTCCAAACACAGCAGGATGCAAGGTTTTAACTCTACCTCCTAAAATTTCAGGGAATCCAGTAATTTCATCAACTGGAGTAACATCGATATTTAGGCTTTTTATAAAATTTAATGTTCCACCAGTAGAAATGAATTTAACTCCATCTTTATTTAATTGTTCAATTATTGGCTGTAATCCATCTTTGTGATAAACAGAAACCAAAGCTGTTTTAATTTGACTTAACGAATTCATTTGTTGGCGCAAAATTCGTTTTATTTTTTTACAAGTTTTATACTTGTTGTAAACAAAAAAAGGCGACCAAAATTGGTCGCCTTTTTCAATATTTTATTACTAAATTATCTTACAACAGTTAATTTAGAAGAAGTATTTCCATTTTCAGTTACAATGTTTACAGTGTAAACACCTGTAGCTAAAGCAGAAGTGTTGATGTTTAAAATGTTGTCACCAGCATCCATCATACCATCTTGTTCCAAAGATACCACTTGACCTAAAGAGTTCAATAAAGTAACTTTTACATTAGAAGCATTAGTCAAATTGATTTTCACAAAGGCTGAATTAGTAGCAGGGTTAGGATAAACGCTTTCAATGTTAACGTTATTGATTGCTTCTTGAATAGAAGCAGCCAAATCCCATAATTTATCTGAACCAGCGTTTAATATTGGTCTGTTAGTTACAACATTACCATCGTATTCAGCTACATAACCAATTAAGTTGATGTCAGCAGGCTTGTTCCAACCATAGTTGTTACCTGGAGTAGAATTAGTACTGCAATAATCAGTGTTGTTATTTGTAGTGTAGTTTACTGTAGTTAATGCAGGTAAAGTATAAGTGAAATCATAAGTGTATTCGTCTGCAGGATCAGCTACTGAAGGAATTACACCAGATATACCCCAAGCACCACCTGGCATTGAACGAGTAACGTGGTTATGGTAATAACCTTCCATAGAAGCTTTTTGACCATACAATGGGTGAGATGAACCACCTACACCACCAGAAGAGTGAGCAGAGCTATAATAGTTCACTTGGCTCCATTGATTTGTATTTGGACCTCTAACATTGCTTTCTGTAACGATAGCGCCTAATCTTAAGTCACCAGCCCAGAAATCCGTAAATTTAGCTTTTACTCTGAATTGAATTGCTCTGCTAGTTGGGTTAAATGCTTTAAAATCGATAGAAACAGTAACAGGAGCATTTACTTGTAAACGTGAAGCAACTTCGGTATTCCAAGTTCCTCTATTTGCAGGGAAAATAGCTCTATCAATGTATCCATCTGGATAACCACCAGCGTAAGTAGCATTTACTTCATCACTTGCAGCAGTTGTCATTGCATCAGCATTGTGGTGTACAGCAGCAATTACTCTTTCTTCACCATATTGCTCTAACATGTCTTTTAATATCAAATGACCATCTGGGCAGTATCCGCACCAAGCGCCTGAAGCTTCTTCAAATAACACATTTCTTTGTGCAGTTAAAGTACCGTTGTTTCTTAAAACAGTAGTAGTTAATTCATTGTTAGTCATTACATCATCTGTTCCACCATTTGGATTAGCAACCCATACTTTAATGCTGTGATTAACACCAGCAACAGTAGCTGTCCATGGAATGTTGTGTGTAAAGTTTGATACTGTTTCACCACTTCCTAATAAGTTAGCGTTTGAAATGGTATAATTTTGCTCAGGACCGTTGTCAACAGTGTATTTAATATCTAATGAACTAACTGTTGTAGAACCATAATTTGCAATTTTACCAGTAATGCTCAAAGGAGTATTTTTAGTTATGTATTTAGGCATACCTAAAGACAATATAGTTGGATCCAAAGCAGGTTGTTCACCATAATTGAATTGATATACAACGTTTTCTGCATTGCTAAATCCAGCAGCTATTGGGAAAGTTGAAGTGCTGTTACCTACAGTTTTAGATAATGAACCATCACTGTTTTCAGTTCCTATAATTGCAGATGGAGCATTTGAACCATAAGCATTGTATATGATATCAAATCTTCCTGAAGTTCCTTCATACAATACAATTGCAAATGCGTACACATTTGAATTGGCAGCAATTGCTTCACCTTTTCTTGAAACACCTGCCCATTGAATAACGTGTCTTCTATTTGGAGCTGTTCCAGTATTGTAAGTTACAATTCTGGTTGGGAAAGCTGTATTTGGAGCAGCTTTCAATTCAAAATCGTGCCAAAAAGCATAAATAGCATTGTTAGGGTCAGTACCACTCAAAGTATTGCTAGGAGCAACCGCTGAAGTTGCAGTAGTGTTGAAAGTGATGTAACCATTGTCGCAAGCTTTATAGGATGTTTGTGCTACTCCATAAAAATTAAAATTAAATGGAATGGTTTGAGCAGAAGATAAAGCATCGTTGTTAGGTTTGTCTAAAATAGGCGTTCCGCTGTTGGATGTTTGATAAGGAATGACAAAATCATAACCAGTTGGGTTTTCACCAATTTTTTTTACGTAGTAATAGTTTTGACCGAAAATATTAATTACGGCAGCAAAACTAATGGATAAAATTGTAAATATTTTTTTCATATTAATTTGATAATAATTTTCAAATATATAATTAATTTCATATCCAATTAAATTTTTATTTCATTTTCGATTAAAAAAGGCAAAATATTATAAACATCTGTTTGTAAACAAAATTTCAAATCTTCATCAAAGTGAAATTTAGATAAACGATGATAATGTGAAGATTTTAATAAATATTGCTGAAAATCACCATTTGACGCTTTAAAAACATCAATTGCAATATTGGTTGAATCAATTTCAGTGGCATTTTCACCCAACAATTGATAAGCGATATATCCAGCATACAAAGTATCTTCCAAATTCACTTTGTCCTTCCATCCTGCACAAAACAAAACCACATCTTCCTCTTTATCATTCAAAAAATTAATCACAGCATTAGCATTTAAAAAACTCCCAATGATTATTGATTTTGCTCCAGCTTCTCTAGACATATTTACACATTTTGTTCCATTCGTTGTAGTCAATACCAACTTGCTGCCTTTTAATTTTTCATTCATGCTTTCATAAGGTGAATTACCCATATCAAAACCCTCTATTTTTTCTCCGTTTCTCTCTCCAGCGGTTAAATACCCTAATTCTTTGAATTTTTTCGCTTCCTCTACATTATCTACAGGGGTTACAGAGTGAACCCCATGCGCTAAAGCTGTACAAATGGTGGATGTTGCCCTTAAAATATCTATCACTACCACATTTTTACCTTTAACTTCACTCAAATGAAATAATGCCGGACTCAATATCACCTCTACTTGCTTCATTTTGCAATACTAAATGACTATTTTTATATAATCAAACTTTAAGATTATATTTGTTGAATATTTTTGATTCAATGTTTAAACAACTCTATTTTTTAGTCTCTTTAACTTTTTTTATGAATCCTATTTTTTCCCAAAATAATGACAGCTTGTACATTTCTGGATTAAATGCCATTGAAAAAAAGCAGTACAACAAAGCCATTGAACTATTTGAATCATCTCTTAATCAAAATCCAAAAGACGCTAAAACATATTTCCAATTAGGTTATTGCCATTTAATGAACAACAAAGCCTCTGTTTCATTGGTTTATTTTAATAAAAGCTTATTGTTGGATACTACCTTGTATGAGGCTTATTTCAATAGAGCACTTGCTCATCAATCACTTAATAATTTCACTTTTGCTGAAGCTGATTTTTTAACTTATTACCAACTAAGCAAATCCGAGCAAACTCACATTTCTCTCTCAATGCTTTATGAACAAATGCAAGATTATCCCTCTGCTATTTTCTCCATAAGCAAATACATCAACAGTCACCCTAAACACATTGAATCATACAAAAAAAGAGCTGCACTATTCATTGAAATTGATTCGTTGAATGCTGCATTAAATGACTATAACAAATGTTTTTCTCTTTCCCCTAATGACTCAAGTTTATATTTACTCAAAGGTAATGCCTATTACAACAAAGGAGAATTTAATGAAGCAATCAATAATTACAACATTGCTTTACTAAATACCAATACATCAAATGAAGCATTAGAAAACAGAGCAGATGCATACACTGCATTGAAAAAATATGAGGATGCCATTTTAGATTATCAAAAATTATCGAAGCTTAAACCAAATAACCCAGATTACTTTTTTAATATCGGTTTTTGCTATTTACAATTAAATGATTTTAACCAAGCTGTAGCCAATTTTACCCAATCGCTTATCAATGATTACAGTGAATTGGGCTTGTTGCTTTTTTATAGAGGCATAGCCTATCACAACCTAAAATTAAACGAGGAAGCTTGTAGTGACTGGCGCAAATCCAATCAAATTGGTTACACTAAAGCCAAAGATTTTTTGACTCAACATTGTCAATAAAAAAACTTTCTCTTGTTATTTTAGTTAAAATATCCTTTTTTGCAAAACAATCCATCCTTAAATCATCATATGAAAATTATAGACATTAAAGCCATGAATGGTCCTAACTACTGGAGCATTAGAAGACACAAATTAATTGTAATGCGTCTTGATTTGGAAGACATGGAACAACGACCAACCAATACCATTGATGGATTTTTGGAACGTTTGAAAATTTTATTTCCAAGCATGTACAACCACCGTTGTAGCCCTGGTGTACCAGGAGGTTTTTTTCAAAGAGTAGAGGAAGGAACCTGGATGGGACATGTCATTGAACACATTGCCCTCGAAATTCAAACCTTAGCTGGTATGAATTGCGGATTTGGAAGAACTCGCGAAACTACTACTAAAGGTGTTTACAATGTGGTTTTTAATTATTTTGAACAAAAAGCAGGTGTATATGCCGCAAAAGCATCTGTTCGAATTGCTGAAGCATTGATCAATAATACCCCTGTTAATCTTGAAGAAGACATTCAAACATTAAGAGAAATAAGAGAAGAAGAAAGACTTGGTCCTAGTACTGGCAGCATTGTTGAAGAAGCCATTAAAAGAAGAATTCCTTTTATTCGTCTCAATGGACGTTCACTTGTGCAATTGGGTTATGGAGTGAATCAAAAAAGAATACAAGCAACCGTTGCAAGCACTACTAGCAGCATTGCTGTAGAAATAGCCTGTGATAAAGAAGACACTAAAAACCTACTTGAATCTGCTGAAATACCAGTGCCTAAAGGTCGAATTTGTTATGATGAAGAAGATTTGACCAATGCAGCTTCTCGCATTGGCTACCCTTTAGTAACCAAACCCATCAATGGAAATCATGGTAAAGGGGCTACTACCAACATTAAAAATTGGGATGAATTAAAATTAGGATTTGATGCCGCTAAAAAATACTCAAAATCTGTGATTGTTGAAAAATTCATTACAGGATACGACCACAGAATTTTAGTGATTAATTACAAATTTGTTGCAGCAGCACTAAGAACTCCTGCAAGTGTTATTGGTGATGGAAAACACAGCATCAAAGAACTTATTGATATTGTAAACAGTGACCCAAGACGTGGATATGGACATGAGAAAGTATTGACCAGCATCAAAGTTGATAGTTTTACGGAAAATATATTAGAAGAAAAAGGTTTTACACTTGAAACTGTTTTAGTAAAAGACTATGAATTGTTATTAAAACCTACAGCCAATATCAGCACAGGTGGAACAGCTACAGATATCACTGACATGGTGCATCCAAGCAATGTGTTTATGTGCGAGAGAATAGCCCGAATCATTGGGTTAGACATTTGTGGCATTGATATCATGGCTCCTGATTTAACTACTCCTATCTCTGAAAACGGAGGAGCTATATTAGAAGTGAATGCAGCTCCAGGTTTCAGAATGCATCTTGAACCTACCGAGGGCATTGCTCGTAATGTTGCTGAACCTGTGATAGACATGTTATACCCTAATGGTTCTAATGGCAGAATACCTATCATTGCTGTGTCAGGTACTAATGGAAAAACTACCACTACCCGTTTGATGGCTCATTTGTGCAAGCAAGTGGGTTATAAAGTGGGTTATACCACTACCGATGGCGTTTATATTCAAAATGAAATGATGATGAAAGGCGATTGTACTGGACCTATTTCTGCTGAATTTGTATTGAAAGACCCAACAGTTGATTTTGCCGTTTTGGAATGTGCAAGAGGCGGAATACTAAGAGCTGGACTAGGTTTTCACAATTGTGACATTGGCATTATCACCAATATTGCTGCCGACCATTTAGGATTGCAAGGCATAGATACTATTGAGCAATTAGCAAAAGTAAAATCGGTAGTTGTAGAATCGGTATTCCCTGAAGGACATGCCATATTAAACGCTGACGATGATTTAGTTTATGCCATGAAAAATAATGTTCAGTGTAAAGTTGCTTTATTTAGTATGGATGAAACCAATTCAAGAATTATAGACCATTGCAAAAATGGAGGTATTGCAGCAGTATATGAAAATGGATTTGTCACCATCATGAAAGGCAGTTGGAAAATTAGAATAGACAAAGTAAGTAATATTCCATTGACATTTGGCGGAAGAGCAGAATTTAACATTGCCAATTGTTTACCTGTGATACTTGCAGCTTATTTGCGCAACTTCAAAATAGAAGATATACGTTCGGCTTTACAAACATTTATTCCATCACCTGCACAAACTCCAGGTAGAATGAACTTATTTAATTTTAAGAATTTCACTGTGATGGTAGATTATGCACACAATACTGCCGGCTTAAATGCCATTGGTAAATTTGTTGGTAAAACAGTGGCAAGTAAAAAAGTGGGCATCATTGCTGGCGTGGGCGATCGTAGAGATGTGGACACCATTTCACTAGCTGAAGAAGCTGCCAAAATATTTGACGAAATCATCATACGCCAAGACAGGAACTTAAGAGGCAGAACAGAAAACGAGCTAATTGATTTGATGTTAAAAGGCATCAACAACATTGACAAAAACAAAAAGGTAACTGTCATACAGCAGGAAAAAGAAGCCATAGATTATGCAATTTCAAATGCGGAACAAGGTTCGTTTATTGTAATTTGTAGCGATGTAGTTCCAGATGCATTAGATCAAATCATGGAGTTAAAAGAACGAGAAGACAATGGGAACAGCACTTTGAGTATTCAATAGAAATACAATTTATTTATTTTTGGAATTTAATTATTTTGGGATTTTTTGATTTTGAGATTTTTAAATTTTTTGGTTATCAAAAACAAAGTGCTAGATTTTGGGATAGCATAAAAATATAAATCCATTTTTTAATGATCCCAAATGTTTTTACTTTTGCAATTGTTATTAAAAATTATAGTCATTCTGCAAAAAATCTAACTTAATTTAAACATCAACATGAAAAATACACTACTATTTTTTTTCTTTTTATCCATTTGTTTCAATTTTAATTTACAATCTCAATCTTCTGATTCAACCTCTAAAGATTGGCTTCTATTGATGCAAGACCCCAATGTAAAATTTTATGATTTACAAAATCAATTTAATAAGTATTGGGAAAACAGAACAGATTATAAAAGCAATGGATACAATGTTTTCAAACGTTGGGAGTACATCAACTCTAGCCGAGTGTTAAACAACGGCATGCTTCAGTCACCTGAACATGTCAGCAATGAGTACCTCATGTACATGGAAACTTTTAACAAAAAGAATTCAAATACCAAAAGATCAACATCTGGAACTTGGTCTTTATTAGGACCAAACTCCTATTTCACCAACAATACTGGCCAACCAACAGGAATGGGACGAATATCTGCTATTGCCTTTCATCCAAGTAGCAGCTCAACAATTTATATTGGCACTCCAAGCGGAGGAATATGGAAAAGTACTAACAGTGGTTCAACTTGGTCAAGTATATCAGGCAACTTACCAATGTTAGGCATTAGTTCTATCATCATTGACCCTAATAATGCCGACACTATTTATGTAGGAACTGGAGATAGAGATGGAGGTAATGCTCCAGGAATTGGGGTATATAAAACTGTGAATGGTGGCACTACTTGGGAAAAAATAAGCAGTGGCATGGGCAATGTTACTGTTGGTGTTTTGTTAATGCACCCAAACAACAAAAAAATATTAATTGCGGCAACCAGTGGAGGGATTTACAGAACAACTAATGGCGGTATTAACTGGGTTCAAACCTTAACAGGGAACTTTAAGGATTTAAAAATAAACCCATACAACCCCAAACAACTATATGCTGCCAAAATTCAATCTGTAGCCGAATTATACCGCTCAACAGACAATGGCATATCTTGGGCTAGAATAACAAATGGCGTCCCTAATGCAGGCTCAAGAATTGTAATAGATGTAGCCGAAAGCAACCCTTCAATTGTTTATATTATACAAACATCAGCATCGGCAAATGTTTTTTCAGGATTGCTTAAGTCCACTGATTCTGGCGTCTCATTTTCTACTATGTCCACTAGTCCTAATATATTTGATTATGCTTGTAATGGAAGTGGTGGATCAAGCCAAGCGACTTATGATTTATGTCTTGCTGTTGACCCTAATGACGAGAACACCATATATGCAGGCTCAATTAACAATTGGAAAAGCACTGATGGAGGAGTCAACTGGAACATAGTAAGTCATTGGGTTGGTACTAATTTCTCTGGTTCATCATGCGCTAGCTCTGTTCATGCTGACCAACATGTTTATCAATGGAATCCCCATAATGGATACTTATACGTAGGTAATGATGGTGGATTGTATTACACTAATAATGCTGGTTCAAGTTGGATAGAAATAACCAACAATTTAGGGATAGGTCAGTTTTACAAAATAGGACAATCCGCTAGCAACTCCAGCATTGTTCTAGGAGGATTACAAGACAATGGCTGTGCAGCGACAAACAATAATGGTTCAACATTTTATACAACAAGTGGTGGTGATGGCATGGAAACATTAGTAGATTACAGCAACACAACATATTGTTTCAACACCTACACAAATGGCATAATTCGAAGAAGCACCTCAGGAGCAACAGGAAGTTATTCGACAATAGCTGGCGATGGAATAAATGGAATTAATGAATCTGGAGATTGGGTTGCCCCATATTCTCTTCATAGAAGTACTGCAACTACCATGTTTGCAGGTTACAAAAATCTATGGAGAAGCACTAATATTCGCGCTACACCTGGCTCATCTATCGTTTGGGAAAAAATAAGCACAGGGGAAACTAATGATATTATTGCCTTTGACCAATCACCTGTAAACGAAAACATGATGTATGTTGTAAGAAACTCAAGCATTAAAAGAACATCCAATGCCAATGCATCAGCCAGCAGCGTTTCATGGACTAGCTGCTCTCTTCCTGATGGATTTACTCCTACTGACATTAAAGCAGATTACCTAGATTCAAACATTGTTTATGCCTCAGCAAATTATGGTGTTTACAAATCAATCAATAAAGGCGCAACTTGGACTAATATTTCAAGCAATTTGCCTTCGTTGTTTACCAATTGCATTGCTTTAGATAAAAACACCCCTGGTGGAATTTATGTAGGTAATCAAACCAGTGTGTGGTACAAAAACAATACTATTAACGATTGGATTTTGTTCAGCACAGGCTTACCTCCAGTTGATATAAGAGAACTTGAAATTTATTACGATGCAACCCCAGCCAACAATAAAATTAGAGCAGCAACTTATGGACTTGGTGTTTGGTCAAGTGATTTAGCTGAAATCTCTGTTTTAAATCCTCTCACTTTTAATGCTAATGCATTTAATACTTCGCAAATTGATTTAAATTGGACTAAAAATCTTGCAGGTAACAATGTCGTTATTGCTTACTCATTAACTGGTGTATTTGGAGCTCCAAGCCCTGGTACATCTTACAGTGCAGGCAATTCAATTCCAGGAGGAGGCACAGTAATATACATTGGTTCAGCAACTACTTTTTCGCATAGTAGCCTGAACCCAAACACTATTTATTATTATAAAATTTGGTCTGTAAATGGCAGCAATAACTATTCTGCTGGTTTGCTCCCTATCTCTGCTACTACATTTGGATATAATTGGACTGCTGGTGCTGGCACTTCTAATTGGTTCACTGCCTCTAACTGGGGCAGCAATAGAGTGCCTTTATCCAATGACAATGTGTATATTCCAGCCTCAGCTCCTTTCCAACCTCAAATAAATGCAAATGGTGCAGTGTGTGCTAGCATTGCGATAGAAATTGGTGCTTCTTTAACCATGAGTTCTTCCACTCAATACACTTTAACTGTCAGTGGAAATTTTACCAATAATGGAACATTCAATGCAGGAATTGGAGTTGTGGATTTCAACTCATCTGAAAATCAAACCATAGATGGAAGTACTTCAACTAGTTTCTATAAGATGAATGTAAACAAATCAATCACTAATTCAATATTAGAGGTAAAATCTGTTATTTCATATACTGCCCCTTCTCCTAACGACCCTTTATTAATCAATACAGGGACATTTAAATTGAGTAGTGCATCAACAATTACTCCTTTTAGAAACGCTGCCAACTTAGGTCTAAATGCAAAATTTTGGAACAATGGTGGAACAGTCTCCATGAACAATTCAGTCACTATTAATTCAGGAACAATTCAAAACACATCCGGTTCTCTAAGTATTGGAACAGCTCAAAACCATAACATTTTATATTTAAATAATGGACAGCTAATCATTGAAGGTGGAACAGTTACAGTAAGTGGTCCATTTCGTCCAAATTCTGGATCTTCTTCTGGCACTTTTAATCAAAGTGGTGGTACTTTTATAGTCAATACACTTGGCTCTACATCTACTACGCGAGGCGTATTTGAAATTAACCCTAATGCTGTATTTAGCATGTCTGGAGGTAGCATTGAAATTCAAAGAAACTCAAGTAATACAACAGCAGATTTCATACTTTCAGCTAACTCACACTCTGTATCTGGAGGAACATTAAAATTTGGCAATGCATCAAGTATAAGCTCTCGTAGATTTAGATTAATTAGCAATAAAATATTACACAATTTACATATTGATGGAAATTTTTCCCATAATTTACACATTTTAAACAATGGAATCACATTAAATGGCGATTTAAATATTGGGAATAATGATACATTAACAACTAATGGATATTCATTTGAAGTGAAAGGAAATATCATTAACAACGGAATAATCAATTCAGGTAATTCCTTATTAACTCTTACTGGAACATCTTCACAATCTATCAATGGCTCTAGTATCTCAAAAATAAAAAAACTAACTCTTAACAATCCTTCTGGGCTTAATTTGATTGGCACAGGAAATTTACAGATAGATAGCCAACTAATCATCACCAATGGCATTATTACTACTAACAGCAACATGGTAATTATCTCGGACAATGGGATTATTTCCAACGCTGGACCAGGTAAATTCATTAATGGATTTTGCCGAAAAATAGGCGATGAATCATTTGTATTTCCTGTTGGCAAAGGGTTAGTTTACGCTCCTATTTCAATCAGCGCACCTTCTTCTAATACCGATCATTTTACTGCATCCTACTATTCAAACACTGCTCATCCTACCTATGATACTACTTTAAAATTGAGCCCTGTTACTTCGTTATCCGAGAAAGAATATTGGTTATTAAACCGCACCAATGGAAGCAGTGCTGTTTCAGTTACTCTTTCATGGGACAATACTCGAAGTGGCACTATTGCTAGCACCAATGATTTACTAGTAGCCAGATGGGATGGCGCTAAATGGGTAAGCGAAGGCAATGCCTCAAATACAGGAAATACCAGTGTTGGAACTATCACTTCCAATAGTGTAAGTAATTTTTCGCCATTCACTTTAGCTAATTTAGGAGCAGTACCATTGTCTATTAAAAAAATAAGTTTAATAGCAAGTAAAAAATCTAATTACACTTCATTACTTTCATGGAATATTATATCAGACGAAAATACAGACATCACCTATTCTCTTGAAAGAAGTCATGATTTAACACAATGGAGCACCCTGTATTCAGATAAAACATTGGTAAATTCTGGAGGCAATAACAACTTTACATTTACAGATTATAGACCATTTTCTGGAATTAATTATTACAGACTAAAAACAATAGACCAACAACAAGTCATCAGTTATTCTTCTGTACAATTTTTAATATTTGATTCTCATAATCCTGTATTTAATTTATCTCCTATGCCATGCAACAATGAATTAACTATTCAAACATCGCTAACTGAATTTGAAGTAACATTATACGACATGAATGGAAAAATAGTACATCAAAGCAACAATTCTAAAATTGACGTATCTACTTTGACAAATGGAATTTACAACCTTGTGCTGATAGATAAATCAGGAATTATACACTCTTCAAAAATAATAGTGCAACATTAAAAACCATCGTTCATTTGAAATCCTCAACAATTTCAAATGAACGATACTATGCTATAAAATACTGCTGAAACCAATACAATCAGAATATAACTGAGCAATAAATACAACCAAAATTTAATCACAGACCACAACATTTGTTTAGTTTTCAATTGATATAGTCTTTTAAAAACATGGGCACTAAAAACAGTTGAAGATAGAATATACAAGAGAAAATAATAGTTATAACCTAAATTTAAAAGATTGGTAACTAACAATTGAATAATCAATGAAAAATACCCAATATTGGTGTGTAAATAAGCATTAAACACTAAATGTTCCGAAAAATTATGTCCGTGTTTTTTAAAAACTTTTTTTGTTAAAAAAGCAAAATAAGGAATGATTAACACCATTATAAAATTGTAATAACCAATAATAAATTCGTAAATTGCTGCACTATCAAAATTAAATTTAGCTTGGCTTTTATTATTTGCAGTTTTTAGTCCATCGTTAAAACCCTGAGAGAAATCCATTATTTCATTAAATGGAAAAAATTTATAGAAGAAAATTGCAATTGTAGTATAAACTACTAAATAGGCAAAGGGTTGAAAATATTTTTTTCTAGCTCCAGTAATGTATGCTGTCATTAATTCTTAAGGCTGTGTAAACATCTCTTTGAAAGTTCTAAAAAAATTACTGTCCCAACTAAAAAATGGACCTACAAACTCTTGCCAAATTCCTTTGATTGTTAGTCTTTCATTTACTATTTTACCACCACAATTAGAACAATACAACTGTTCAGTTTTTATTTCTTTGTTACAATTTTTACAAAGTAATTTCACTTCCATAATTGAGCAAAATTATTTATTTAAAGTTTAAGAAATACTAAGCCCTAACCCTAAAGAATCAATTATAATTGGAAATAAATTACTCGTAAATTATTAACAACAAATTGTAAACCTAAATTTTACAATTTTGACCTATATCTTAACGAATTTTTTTCAACAACTAATTAAAAAACACATTACATTAGCACGATAATTGCATATTTCAATGATCAACCAAAAACTTTTTCTTCATCACATCTTCTCCCCTTCTGAATTTAAACCAACTGATTTAGAACACATCATTTCACATTTTAAACCAGTTCAGTTTTCAAAAAATGAATACCTATTAAAAGAAGGTGAAACAGAAAACAATTATTGGTTCCTTGAGGAAGGATTTATTCGTTCATTTGTCAATGATTACAATGGCAACGATATCACTACTTTGTTTTTTAGCAAAGGTGATGTTGTTATCGATTGGTCATCCTTCTTTATGAGAAATCCTTCACGTGAAAACATACAAGCTCTTAGTGATTGCAAATGTTGGCAAATGGAATTCAACGATTTTCAAACCCTATTTCACAGCATTGATACGTTCAGAGAACACGGAAGAAAACGCTTAGTAAATTCCTATTTCAATCTCAAAAACAAAAGCATTTCCATGATAGCCGAACAAGCAAAGGAAAGGTATATACAATTGCTAGAAACCAAACCACTAATTGTTCAAAACGTTCCACTGCAACACATCGCAACATATTTGGGCATTACAAAACACTCGTTGAGTAGAATTAGAAAAGAAATTTCATCATAAAACAATTAATTGTCATATGGCAACTGTACCCGTTTTTATCCTGAATAATTTTGCTCCCAATAAAATATAAAATAATATGGACCAAAAAGAATTCATGTTGCTGTTCAGAATGAAACCAAGCAACACCCCGCCTACACAAGAACAAATAGAAAACATGCACAGCCAATGGCAAAAGTACATTGGAGGCATTGCTTCAGAAGCCAGATTAGTCAATGTGTCTCGTTTGGATTTTAAAGGTGCTACCATTACTAACACCAACCAAGTAGAACACAACATTGTCATAGACCATGCGATGGCATTAAGTGGCAACATGACCATCAAAGCCACAGACCTCAATGAGGCGATTGAGCTTTCCAAATCTTGCCCTATTTTGTTTGTTGGAGGGTCGATAGAGATTAGAGAAACCATTCCAATGAATTAAAACCAAATCATGAGTATATCGTTATTCATTTTCAACACACTTTTGTCTTTGCTATTGTTCTATTTAGGAACTGGCAAAGACAAAAGCCTTTTAATCAAGTTTAGCCTATGGCAAATTGCTGTTGGATTCATCATGTCTGGCTTGTTTTTCCAATTAGCGCCCATTGCATTGCCTGTCATAATTTTTCTTTCCTTTTCATTTTTAACTTATTTATCCAAACAGGTTAAAATAGCTCAAATTAATCCACAGTATTTAACCTTAATGCATACCATAAGAATCCCTGTTGAGCTGGGATTGTATTCCTTGTACTTAGACAAAAAAGTTCCAGTCATCATGACCTTTGAAGGATGGAACTTTGATATTTTATTTGCTGTATCTGCCTTGTTCATATGGATTTATATTTATGTTTTAAAATTCACTGTCAACAAAAAGATATTGTTAGCTTGGAATGTAATAGGATTGGTGTTTGTAGCCATCATAGTAACTATAGCCATACTTTCATCGCCATTACCTATACAGCAATTGGCATTTGAGCAGCCCAATGTAGCGGTATTAGAACTGCCTTATTGTTTCCTTCCCACTTGCATAGTTCCATTGGTGGTGGTAACGCATGTCATGAGCATCAAACACCTATTGAAACAAGGCAAATAAATCTTTTTTTTAATTTAGGGCGAATTCCTATCGGAACCGGGCTATGCGCTATTACTCCTTGCCCTTAGCTCCAAACCTAAGCATCGCTGCGGGGTAGCCGCTTCTATCCCTTTCGCTTGCTTACGCCTGAGTACAGCAGGGTTATGATTTAACGCACTTAGCACAAATAACAAAGCAAGATTAAACACTCCTATTCAATTTTATAATTTTGATTAAAAAAATGGTTAAAAACCATTAAACTGAACGGGATAAATATTTTAAACCCCACGGTTAAAAACCGTGGGATATCCTTGGGTGATGGATACCCATTAAAAATAAAAATTTCAAATATCATTTTTATATTTTAGGTTTGAAGAATAAGATCAAAACAAATGCCCCCATATTACGATGTATATGGATTGACAAAACAACGAAACAAAAAAACCGTTGAAAGGTTTCTAACCTATTATTCATTTAGAGAAAAAATTGAAAATAGAGTTGGACAAGAACTATTAGTTTATAAAAATGACAAATACAAAGTAGAAGAGTCAATAACAACGATAAACACATTGACAGAGCTTATAGATTTTGGCATTAAAAACACCAATTTGGGATTTGTTTTTTATATTGGTGACAATTTAAAAAAGGGCATTGATCACATTATATTAAAATTTACATATGATGGAAAAATCATTTTTGGAATTTCTATTGAAGAAAAAAAATTAAACGAAAAAGGAGAATTAATTGACAATTATATAAAAGCCCTTGAAATAGAGAGGTCAATTGCAATGATTACAAAATCTAATAAAACATCCATTCAATTTGAGTATGCCCCTTCAGATGACGAAGATGAATTTGATTCTGATATTGAACTTTGGAAAAGCATGAATGAAGAAAAACAAAAAGAAATTTAATTGATATTTTTCAGAAGATATAATTGACACCTTTTTAAACACAAGATTAAATAATCGATCAAATTGCCACAAAACAGGGATTAATACCAAGTTGAAATAAAGAAATTAATCGACACCATTTAAAAGCAGTTGATTAAATACAAAAAATCTCGTAACTTGCAGACAAATTATGCGATACTAAATAGCATAAATACACCAAAAAAAACTGATGTATATGGATTATTTATTAAGGCTTATAAGCTAGTTAGCACCAATTTAATGATGATACCTAAATTTAAAGAAAACATTGAAAATTACAGCTCGAAATTGACAAAAATACTAAATCAAGAAGTAAAACTAGGTAATGAAATTATAGAAATATCAAAAGGTTGGCCAGACGAAAAGACTATAATTATTTTTCTCAAAAAGCCATTTATTGCTGAATATAGATTAGAAAATGTTGAATACATGAATGTTGATGACCCGCATTATTGGAAAGCAGAATATGTTGACCATTCTACAAAACATGTTTTAGCTTGTAAATTTTGAAAAAAATTAATCAATGAAAAAAGACTTTGACTTTTTCAAAACAACAATGCCAGACAGTAGAAAAGCAGACTTCTATTTGGGTTGTTTAGAAGGATCTGTATTTATTGACTTCAATTTAACGGCTGACAAATTAATAAATTTATGCAGAATTTCGTTCGATGGCTATGGTTGTTGTAATCTTGACA
>CAYVDH010000056.1:0-19664 GCA_964450355.1 uncultured Flavobacteriaceae bacterium | reverse complement strand
TTTAATTGTAATATTTAATTCCATAAACATCCGCATACCCAACAAAAACTCTATTGTCTCCATTAATTTTATTAATAGCATACAACGATGGATATAATGTTGGGTTTATTATACAATTAGAAAACATTGTTTGATTACCATCTCTTAATGCCAAACCTACTTCATTCTCCTTAGTTATAGATTCAATTATACCATAATCACCTACCCAGCAATTTAATTGAAAATTTGAAGGTATTTTAATTTGCATTTCAGAATTAAATATCATGTTAAATTTATCTGTTTTACCATATAAACAAAATACATCATCTAATCCTTGTATTAATTCCAATTCTTTAAAGTTAAAATTATTTCGAATGCCATTTTTATTTAATTGAAAATAATTAATATTGTTATTCATTTTCTCAGCTACAATAATTATTGGTTCATTATTACAATAATTAATATTATAAGATCTAATCTCATGCAAATTAATATCGCTTAAATTTGTATAATGTATTTGTTTATTTTGTTTATTTTCTAAAAAGAGTATATTATCTACCCTAGCTAGTAAATTATAGTTTGAAGGCAATTTTACCTTATGCAAATTGTTGTCAATAAAATATTGAATTCCGTTAATATCTTCAAGAACAACTGTATTTGTTATCATTTTAAGTTTATTTAAAATTTCGTCATAATCATCCTTTTCATAAATTGGCGAAAAAAATCGTAAATAATCCTCATTATCATAGTAAACTGTATCTTTAATTAATAAATAACTAATTGTAAAAGACCTTCCCATCGGAAGTCGAAATGGCATAATTTCAACATTTGCTTTATTATTAAGATTCTTAAAATTTTGACTAATTTTATTTATTTTTTGTTCCTGTACAACAACATTAAATTTTACAAAAGAGTCTGAAAACATCATTTTACCAACCGTATCAAGCACACGTACTTTTTTATCCTTGGTTTGAGCTATATAAATGTTAGGATATGAAAAATCAATATTTTCATAAATTGGTTCAATACTAAATTTTTTTTCATCCAACAACCATATTCCACATAAATTATTAGTTTTTACCCAAAACTTATTTTTAAGTATTGGTATAATGGTGTCAGTGTTTGTAAACACATTTAATAAGGAATAATTTTTATTATATAAATAAACATCTTTATTTCTTTTGGCAATAATATATCCATAAGCTAAATCAGGTGAAATAATATCATAATTTTTAATATCAGTTGAACCTTTATTATAATCATAAATACTATAACTGACTTTTTTATTAATAATAGGCACAATTACATAATTTTTACAAAATTTATATGAATTTTGTTTATTAAATATTGGTTCTCCTATAAATTCATTAAATTTCAAAGAATAAAATGTTTCCCCATATTTATTTCTAATATTCAAATAATCTTTATTTTTTCCTAAATGATTAAATTCCCCAAGCGCCAAAAGATTTCCTTTCAAGTTGTATAATCCTGTACTATTTTTATCAGTCCCTTCATATACAGTATCATTTACGTAATGAATTCTTAAATATTTATGACCAGTAATTGGTTTACCTGAAGAATTAAATATTTGAAAATAGCCAAAATAAGAATTTTTTGCAATAAAATAATTATTATAAAATGTTAGACTCATTTCATTGATATCTCTACCAACTATCTCGAAAGAATCTGGTAATATATTTATACCATATCTATTATACACTTTTGCATTTTTTTCATATATATTTTGAATAATTATTGAACCTAAATCCTTGGCATAAACAATCGGATTATTGGGATCATTTGAAATTGTAAAATTCTCGAAATTGTGTCCAGAAATTTCAAATTCACTTGACAATATAACAATTTGAATACTATGATAAACAAATGACTTAAAGTTTCCAAATTTTTGTTTGTTTTTGCCGTCATATTTAATAAAAAGAAACTTGCTTTTACCTTCCTCAAAAATAAGTGGCACTACTATATTACCCAATGAATCAATTACACCTAAATTCATTCTATCACTTTTTGCACCAGCTTTTGTTCCAACTAATGCTAGTCCATTTTTATCAAAGAAATAATGTGTTTCGTAAATACATGGTATGACAATTTTCTTATTTTTATCACAATAACCCCATTTATTCCCATCTTTATATGGGATTAATCTCGGTAAATCTGATAAATTTGATTCTAAATTTTGCGAATTGCAGCCATTTGCAACTAACAATATTACACAAATTGCTATTAAAGCTATAGCATTAATATTTTTATTTAGATTAAATAATCGCATTTAATATTTTCTTTTTCAAAGATATTAATTATTCAGACTAAATTGTTTATACTAATCTAAAAAACGTTAAAAAACACTAGAAATTTATATCTTTTTGATAAAAAAAAATTTGACATAAATCTTATATGATTATTTTTTTAAACTTTAGCTGAAGTTTGTTTAACACTGTCTCAACTACTTGTTTTGAGTTTCTAAAAAATTCAAACCAATAAAATTCAAATCCAAGCTCAAATCCAAATTTTAGGGAATATTCTAGGCTCTTTTATTTCAAACCCACGATTAAAATCGTGGGCTTTTTTAACTCTTTAAATTAATAAATAAACCTCAAATCAATGTTGTATTTTTACAACATTATAATTCATTATTTACTACATTGTTGCTTTTTTCTATCATTATTGAAAAAAATGTTTTATAATTTAAAATAAATGAGTATATTTGTAGTCATTATCCATCATTAATACATTTAATTAAAGCCAATGAGCTATTTATCCAACATTAACTACAACACCTTAACCGACAAAGCTATTTTAGAAAAAATAGGTCAATTCGTTAAACACCAAAGATTAAAACTGAATAAATCTCAGGCTCAGCTTGCTTTGGATGCAGGCATTAACCGAAGCACTCTCATTGAACTAGAAGCAGGCAAAGGTGGCAACTTAATGACGTTTATTCAAATTACAAGAGCTCTTAAACAATTAAACTCTTTGAGTTTTTTGGAATTAGAAACAGAAATTAGCCCTTTATTGCTCGCGGAAATGCAATCAAAATACGAAAGAAAAAGAGCCTCTAAATCCTCCATTAAAAACCCTAAAAAAACAACTGACTGGTAAACATGGTTCAATCAGCTCTCATCTATCTGTGGAACTACAGAGTAGGCGCCATCGCTTGGAACAAAAACAATGGCATTGGCAGTTTTGAATACGACCCCGAATTCATTTCTCTCAACTTGGATTTAAGTCCAATAAAAATGCCCCTGAGCAACAAACAAATATACTCCTTTCCTGAACACAGAAATAACAACACCTTCAAAGGACTTCCAGGATTGGTGGCCGATGTATTGCCAGATAAATATGGCAATGCCTTAATCAATGCGTGGTTGCAAAAAAACAAAAGGCCAAGTAACAGTCTCAATCCCATTGAAACGCTTTGTTTCATTGGAAATAGAGGCATGGGTGCACTGGAATTCAAACCAGCAAACCCTCAAACTGAAGAATCGGATAGCGACATAGAAATTAGTACTTTGGTGAAAATTGCTGAACAAATCATGCAAGAAAAAAAAGTATTTACCAGCAAATTATCAAAAAATGAAGAGAAAAATATTTATGATATTTTAAAAATAGGCACTTCGGCTGGTGGAGCTAGAGCCAAAGCCATAATTGCGTATAATGCAAAAACCAATCAAGTAAAAAGTGGCCAATCTATAGCCCCCGATGGGTTTGAACACTGGCTCATCAAGTTTGACGGAGTAACAGATAAACAATTTGGCGCTAGCAATGGGTATGGAAGAGTAGAAATGGCATACCACCTTATGGCTAAAGACGCTGGCATCATCATGAATGATTGCCAATTGTTTGAAGAAAATGGCAGGGCCCATTTTATGACCAAACGATTCGACCGAATACTCAATGAAAAAATACACATGCAAAGTTTTTGTGGCATGCAACATTACGACTTTTATGATGTAGGAATGCACAGTTATGAACAACTGTTTGAAACCATGCGAACATTGAATTTGCCCTACACGGATGCACAACAATTATACACCAGGATGGTATTTAATGTATTGGCAAGAAATTGTGATGACCACACAAAAAACTTTGCTTTTCTAATGCCAAAAAATGGTGAATGGAAACTTTCACCTGCATTTGATATTTGCCACGCTTACAGACCAAATAGCCCTTGGGTAAGCGAGCACGCTTTAACTATAGAAAACAAAAGAACAGATTTTGAACTTAAGGATTTTATAGAATTTGCCAATAAACTGAACATAAAAAAACCGAAAGAAACGATAGAAAAAGTATTGCATGTAGTGAATCAATGGGAGCAATACGCAAAAAAAATTGACGTAGATAAAAAACTAACAAAAGCCATTGGAAATACATTGATTAAAAAATTACAATAAACTCCAGCATATATCATCAATTAAAAACAATCAAATAAATTCGCATACAGACAAATTCATTATAAAACAATGGCTATGTTAATTACTTAAGAAAAACGGTAAAAAGAACGAAACTATAGAAGTGATGGCATTTTAACAAAGCCATTATGCATTTTTCTTTCCAACAAATTTCTTCTTGAACTTCTTTTTATTGTTGTTATTGTTTGGCTTGTTTTTAGTTTTATTATCCAATCTAGTTAAATCATCATTTACCAATTCAACAATGTTATCTACTTGTATGGATTTATCTAATTTTTCTTCCACTACTAAACCTACAAATTCAGGGGCTACTTTCCCATTTTCATTCAACTTAATGGCATCATTCACTTGATTTAATGGAACGCAAACCCAACCTGGTTTTTCTTCGTAAGTGAACCAAGTCAACTTCTTTAAAATATCAATTTTCATCATGATTGCTGGACCAGCAGTGGTGTTAATTTTGACTGTTTTGCCCTTAGGAAATTCATTTAATGCTTCCATGTAGGTATCCAACTCATAATTCAAACAACACTTTAATTTACCACACTGTCCTGATAATTTAAGCATGTTTATAGACAAATTTTGATACTTTGCAGCCGAGGTATTCACCATTTTGAAATCTGTAAGCCATGTACTGCAACACAGCTCTCTACCACAACTTCCTATTCCTCCTAGTCTAGCTGCCTCTTGCCTGTATCCAATCTGCCTCATTTCGATTCTCAACTTGAATTCTTCAGCATATTTTTTTATCAATTCTCTAAAATCCACTCTGCTCTCTGCCGTGTAAAAGAAAATGACTTTTTTGTTGTCTCCTTGAATTTCAATGTCGCTTAATTTCATCTCCAACTTAAGCTCTAAAGCAATGGTTCTTGCTCTTTCAAGCACTTTTGATTCTCGCGATTTAGCTTCGTTGTATCTATCTAAATCTTTTTCAGTTGCTTTTCTTTGTATGTTTTTTATTTGTTCGCTTTTTTCGTCAATGTGATTTTTTTTCAATTGTAAACGAACCAATTCTCCGCTTAAAGAAACATGACCTACATCGTATCCAAAATCTGAATCAACTACCAAAGCATCACCTATAAACAAATCCATATCAATGTTGTTTCTGTAAAACTCTTTTCTACTTCCTTTGAATCTTACTTCTATCACATTAAATGGCTTGTAATCGTCTGGCAATACCACATCTTTAAGCCAATCGTACACATTCAATTTATTACAACCACTTGTACCACAAGTGCCGTTACTTTTACATCCTTTAGGTGAACATCCGCCTGATGTTCCGCAACTTCCACATCCCATATTTATAGTTTATTTCCTTTAATTTATATTTGTTTTACACCTTTAATTGTGTTTTAATTCCTATTTTTAAATAGGTTTTAATCTTCAAAGATAAGTGAATGATGATTAATTTTAAATTCCCATTTCTTTCTATCTCATAAATGCTCTCATTTAAAGCTTGGTAAATCCCATGAGCATTGTCTATGTGTATAATGTTTACTAACTTCTTAGTAAGTTCATTTTCTTTTGAACTCAATTTATTATCCATGGAAATGTACTGATTCAACATGGTAGCTCTTACCATTTGCAAGGAGTATTGTAAAAAATTTTTAACAAAATCTTTCCCTTTATCTGCTAATTCATTTCCAAAATTAAACAGAGCTGGCATTTGCTCTTGATGGCATAGCAGCAACCATTCTCTAAATTGATCAACCAATGGATTGTTAATTTCTTGACTCAATACCATTGCTTTATTGATATTCCCTTCACTCATCATCGCGATTTGTTTGGCTGTCTCATGTTCTACACTAGCATTACCGCTTAAATAAGAAACTATTTCATCTTGAGTGTAAGGTTTTATTTTCACCAATTGTGTCCTTGAAACAATGGTAGGTAATATCATTTCAAGCTTTTCTGTGACCAGTAAAAACAATGTATTGACAGTAGGCTCTTCAAGTAATTTCAGCAATGTATTTCCTTCGTTACCCAAATACTCAGGCAACCACATTACCAATACTTTGAATTCGCTTTCGTATGTTTTTAAAGATAATTTCTTAAATATGTTTCTACATTCATTGATGTTGATGTTGGGTTTTTTACCATCGGCTTTGATGAAAGTAAACCAATCAGTTAAGGACATGTTTGGATTTTCTAAATAAGCTGATCTAAACTCATTCATGAAATCATTGCAATTTTCTTTTGACCCATGAATAGGAAACGTAAAATGCAAATCGGGATGAACCAATTGATTGTACTTTACACACGATGCACAAACACCACAACTGTCATTGGTATGTCTGTCTTTACAATTGATGTATTGTGCATAGGCAATAGCCAAAGACAATGCTCCAGCACCTTCTGGTGCAATGAACAACTGAGCATGTGGAATCCTTCCGGCATTTACAGCACTAATGAGTTTGGATTTTATCTCATTTTGAAAATATATCTCTGAAAACTTCAACGTTTCAAAAATAGGCAAAATTGAACAAGTTAAAAATACCTGTGATTTATTTGCTCAAAACGAAATTAAAATCAATTTGTTTTTTTGAACCAATTAGGCAATATCGGATGGATTATTTGTTTAAAATAACTAGAGGGCAAAGGCTCATCGATGCCATAATTTTCAGGAAAATTTTGTTTTTCATAATAAGTCCCAAAAATCAAATCCATAAGAGGTGAAATGTTGGCATAATTTCCCCTTTGCTTGTTCACATCGTGATGCCAATGATGAAGCTGTGGTGAACCAAAAATGTATTTCAACACCCCAATATTTAAATTGACATTCGAATGGATGTAAATGGCCCAAATTCCTCTAAAAATCACTAAAAAAGCCAATGAATTAAGCGAAAAACCCATGATTATTGCTGGTAAATTAACAACAGTAAGAGTGTATATTGTATCCAAAGGATGTTCGCGGTGAGAGGCTAGCCAATCCATGGTTTCTGTGGAATGATGGATTTTATGAAACCGCCACAAAAATCTTGAATGGTGTTGCCATCTATGTGCCCAATAAAGCAAAACATCACTTAAAATGACCACTTCGATGCACTGAATAAAAAATGGCTGACTGGCAATGATGGATTGAAAAGATTTAGGTAAAACAATGGCAACATAGGCTTCAAAATAATTTAATAGCGCTAAAACAATTGAATTCCATACCAAGTATTGCCCTAAAAAATAACTCAAATCTACAGCCCACTTTTTTCTGAATACCGATTGATTGTTTTTAGCGGGAAATACCTTTTCTAAAGGAATAAATAAAAAAGCCAATATCAATAAAGAAACACCAGTATATACAAATAGATAAACTACTTTTTCAAAAAAGACTTGAGACTTTTGTTTTTTGTAAGCACTCATCAATGTGGCGCTTTTGGGTGTATTTTTATCAAACCCTTTAGACTTATATCGAAGTTGAGCATACACATCATCATTTATTACAATGGATTTGCTTGAGGACGCCCACAATCTTTCATCGAATAAACCTTCAAATTTATATCTTTCCTTATATACTTTTGTTAACATCATTTCTGGCACCAACATGCTTTTACTTGAAAATGCTCTTAAGTATTCAATAGAGTCTTTTCTATCATTTTGATTTTTTGTTAATGAGTCATCAGAAACATTCAATACAGAATGAATGGTGGTATCATCCAAAAGAGCAGCGGAGCCATTGCTACCTTTCATGTAATTAGACGAAGAAAAATAGATAAATAAAAAAATGAAGGTTATGGAATACAATAAAACAATTGCCTTTAATATTGAAGTTTTATTGAATTTAATTTTTTTCATCTTTAATAAAGTTTAAACAAATGTAACATTTAAATTTTTAGATTTACAAGATATAATAACGACTAATCAATTAATTTTATTGCATTTAAGAATAATTGCAATAAATTTGAAAAAAATTTAATTACTATGTCATTTACAGGAAACGAAAGTCACAACATCACATTAACAGAAGCTGCTCAAATGACCGAAAATTATAGAGATGCTCACCCAGGAGCTACCAAAGGTTTTTTTTACGGCAAAGCAGCATTACAAAACATATTGAACCAAGCAAATTGTGTAGGGATAAGAATTTATTATGCACAAGACAACGCTGGACAACCTAAACTTGTATTAGTAGGGGCAGATGGCAACGAAAACGATTTGTACAATGGAGAACTGGCAGAGTTTGGAGCTCCTTGCCCTGACCATTGCGGGAATGCAAATCCATTAAATTCATAAATGTGGTACAAGCTAATTATTAGCCTATCTATTGTATTTCCTTTAATACTTGGATGCTTTTTTTATAAACATATTTCGGCTTCACAAAAGGTTTTTTTAGGTTATATGTTTTTCTCTTTGATTTTTGAAGGAATTTCTTTTTACACCAATTTAAAAAGCATTAACAACTTGTGGCTTTTTACATTGTTTTTATATTTTGAATTTGCATTTTACTACCTTTTCCTTTACCCTACAATGGGACAAAGAAATGTATTTAACTACATTTCTTTAATTATTTTTATTCTCCTTCTTTTCAATGAGGGGTTAATACAATTTAAGCATGGGGGCAATAGAGCGTTTTTCTTTTTTGTTATCATCACTTATTTTATCTATCAAAGCGCTCATGTATTAATTGAAATATTTGAACATGATGAATCAATACCAACCAAAAACTATTTATTTTGGATTTCATTCGCTAGATTATTGTATTTTTTAATCATCATATTCATTTATATATATCAAAATTTTATACCATTGGAACAAAGAACAAAATTGTTTGGAAACATTCATTACATCATCAATGGCATTGCAAACATTATTTTAAATCTCATTTACGGAATTAGCTTTTTATGTCTCAAACCGAAAAAATAACGCTTTTTTTAATCATAACTTTTACTGTGATTTTGTTTATCATGGGGCTGTTTTTCTTTTATCTTTTCCAAAAATACCATGCTAAACTCACTCAAAGACAACAAGAAGCTCTTAACAATTTATTGATAGGTCAAGAGATAGAAAGAGAAAGACTAGCAAGGGATATACACGACACCATTAACCCCGAATTATCTAGTATTATTTTTACCATAGACCGCATTGAAAGTGAAAACAACCTCAACAAGGATTTAAAAGAAAAAGCAAAATACTCTTTGCATCAATCCATAAAACACGTGCGTCAAATTTCTCATAATCTCACTTCATTTACTCTTTCAAAATATGGATTAACCGAAGCCATTGAAGATTATGTTGAAGAACTAAACTCTTCTCTTACCTTCTCATTTGAATCCAATTGTTACAACCTTAAATTCAATTCAGATACTAAAATTCATGTATTTAAAATATTGCAAGAATTATGTCAAAACAGCATCAAACACAGCCAAGCAAACCATGTAAAAATCTCTTTAACTGAATTGAAAGATGAATTTATTTTTGAATACAAAGACGATGGAAAGGGTTTTGATAACACCGATGTATTTAACAATGGAATAGGAATTAAAAACATGAAAACCAGAGCAGGAATTATAAAAGCAAAACTTAAAATAGAGAGTCATAATGGATTCTTTTTTTCAATGAACTTAAATAAAAACGAAAGTTTGATATGACAAAAGACAACCTTATAAATGTATTGGTGGTAGATGACCACCCTTTGTACCGAGAAGGAATTTCAAGAATTTTAAATGAATTTTCAGTCATCAAAGAATGCACTCAAGCTGAAAACGGATTAGAGGCACTCAATTTATGCAAAGACCATGTTTATGACATAATATTCATGGACATAGAAATGCCTTGCATGAATGGCATAGAGGCTAGTGCTGAAATATTAAAACTTTACCCTGAAACCAACATCATCATATTAACTTCTTTTAATCACAAAAGACAAATCATAGAACTACTCTCTTTAGGTGTAAGAGGATATGTACTTAAAAACACAAACAAAGATGAAATTGAAATTGCCATCAACAAAGTGTTAAATGGAGATTTGTTCTTAACCTCTGAAATTAAAGATATTTATTTTCAGCATTTAATCAACGAGGCAAATAGAAACAAAAACTACAAAGAACACATAGATTTCACTGAACGAGAAATTGAAATTTTAAAAGAAATATGCGATCAAAAAAGTTCGACTGACATTGCCGAAAAATTCAATATTTCAGAAAAAACTGTACAAAACCATAGACAAAACATGATGAAAAAAATAGGCACTGAAAATGTCGTTGGGTTAGTCATTTACGCCATTAAATCTGGTTATTATTACCCGTAATTAAATCATCAACTTCGTCAACAAACTACATTTTTTTCTAAAACTACCAAAATCGTCCAAAATTCACCTTTTTTAATTCAAAAAACAGCTTTTTAGGTTAAAACACTTAAATTCAATTAAATCCTTTCATTTTTTAGCATTTATTCCAATATTTTAGACATAGGTAATTCTACCTAGACGCCTAATTACTTTCACTCATTTTTGTTGATTTTCAAGCATTTATGTTTGAAATGTGAAAACTATTTTTTTATTTTGAACCCATAAAAAAAACTAAATTTATAAAAACATTGGTGCTGCTTTTTATGGGGTAGTGTTGTGTGAATTAGTAAAAAAACTAAAACTATGAAAATGCCTACCCCATTTAATCCACCTTACCTTTTTAATTAAATGAAAAAGTACTTTATAAATAATGGCACAACTCAATTAGGACCTTTTGACATTGAAGAGTTAAAGCAAAAAAAAATCAATAAAGAAACCATTGTATGGCATGAAGGCTTAGTTGCCTGGACTGCAGCAAGGAATATAGAAGAGCTTAAACCCATGTTTTATGTTACCCCTCCTACATATTCCACTCAAACCAATGCTATTCAAGAAACAGAAAGAAATATTTCTCCTTCAAATGAGTTCAACTATTTACAATCTGTACCGTATTTTGGAATCTCTAAAAGAACATTCATATCAGTATCTCTCCTCTTAGTCATCGCTTTAATTGTCTTCTTCATTCTTTTTTAACTCAATGAAAATTAAAAACTACATTGCATTAATTTTTCTTATTCAATGTTTATCCATTCATTCACAATGTAAATATAGAGGCTTAAGCATTTGGCAAAAGAAAAAAATAAATAATACAAACTCTGATTTTATACAGGAAACAAATACCGACCTAATTATTGAATTAAAAAATAAAATCAATCAACTGTACTTTAAATTAGAATCAAAATCTATTAAAATCATAGTGATGAAAAATCTTGGTGGATTACACAATTTAAAACACTATTTAATTAAACCTATAAACAAATTACATCTACAATAAGATGAAGAAAAAACTGGTAGTTTACAGCATCATTATTTCTACAATTGGCATTGTTTTCACTTTATACTTCCACTATAAACACCAAAAATGCCATGTCAACAAAACATGTAAATATTGCGACAAAGTGGAACTTAAAAAGAAATAAATTCTATGTTTTTACAAACTCCACCCTTCTGTTGTTCGCTTTAGCTTCTTTTGTCAGTGCTTTATCAATGGGCTCACTTTCACCTTTTCCATCGGTACTAATCCTGGAGGCATCGATTCCAAATTCTTTAACCAAAATGTCTTTAACAGCCTCTGCCCTTTTTTTGCTCAACTCTAAATTTGTTTTATCATCTCCATCGCTGTCTGTATGTCCAATAATTTTTATTTTTATATCCGCATTTTCTTTAAGAACATTCGCTATGTCTTTGATAGCTCCATAAGATTGAGGCTTAACTACTGAACTCCCCATATCAAAATGAATTCCTCTGGAAATGAACTTACCTTCACTAATCAGTTTATTTCTTGTATCTGGGGCACCAACGGCTAATTTAAGATTAGAAATAAAGTACTTATCATTGGCATTGTGCATATCACTTACCATGAATACGATTGCATTGTAATTGATGGCTAATTCAAACATTTTAGGCAAATCCCATATTTTCTCTTCATTGACATACACCCTTAATCTTTGTTTTTGTCTCCATATCGAAATATGCACTGTAGTTTTGTTTTGATTGGCGGCAAATTGATTCAATTTAACTTCGTTTTTTAAAGTTGGATTGCCGCTTTCTGGGGAATAACTTTTAATTTCAGAATGACCATTGTTCATACCTGCATCTGTTGGATGCAAAGTCAACGATACTCCTTGTTTATTAGACAAATGTATCATCCAATCTGTGTACTTTTGGGTTTTATTTAAATGGGCAAAATTGATGTTCAAAAAAGACGAATAATAACTAAATCCGGGGTTGCAAACCAAATCAAATTCAAAAGTAAAATTATCAGGCAACTGATTGATTAATTCTGGGGTAAATACCCCTTTTTTTGCTAATTGCAACCATTTGCCATTTTGACCTTCTATGTTTACAATTTCTGCAGACGAATTGGTGTTCCAATTGGCAGGAAAATCGCCAACAGCATCCTGAGAGAAATCATCCAACACCAATACTTTTTCTCCAGTTACAAAGTCATATTTACTGTAAGATTTAAATGAGCTTGTATTGGAATTTTGATTGTTGTTAGTGCTATTTTCAGACTCATTGCTACTGCTGTCTTTCGCATTATTAGGCTTCTTTTTTGCAGCATCTTCAACCTTATCCAAACCCTTGTCTAATCCTTTGTCAATTTTGTTATTAATTCGGTCATTGATTTTTCTTTCTAATGTTTTTTTTGGATTGATGATTTGTGCATTAACAGATAAATAAGAAATAAAAATAATTAGGCTAATTTGTTTTTTCATTTTGAATATAAATTATGAATCAAACTTAAATAGCACTAATTCTATTTATTCAGTTTTTTTAGCCAATGGAAAACATCAAATTTAAAATGAATGAAAAAACAAAGGCTAAAATCACTCATAAACAGTTAATATAACATAACAAAAACACACTTAACATCAAAAAAAAGGAATGAGATAAATTTCTAATTTAAAATCATTTTTTTTATTATTTGGAAAAAATCACTTTTTGTTTTTATCAATTGTATTAAATGGCATAAATCTAAGCCCAAAATAAAATTCAATACCTCGAGTTGGTCCCCAATTAAAAGAAGTATCAAAATATTGACTAAATGGATTTTGCCAACTTACAATTGGTCTATTCTGTCTGAAATTTAATATGTTTTCACAACCTGTATATAATTCTATTTTTTTCCAACTTTTTGTTATTTGAGCATTCAAAGTATAATAAGTTTTAGATGATTTCGCTTGTTTAAAATCATCTGGATGATTATCAGTATTTGGAAGTTCTTGTTTCCCAAACCAATGAACATTGATATCTGAACGCCATTTTTTATTTTTAGGCAAATAAGATACGGCTAAAAGAAACTTATGTTTAGAGATAAAGGGTAAATTTACTTTTAAATTATTTTCAATCCTATAAACATCTAAAAAATTATATGCCATTTTCACTTCAAAAATCTTCATTAATTTTGCATTAAAATCTGTTTGAAATCCATTTGATATAGAGGTGCCTTCAAAGTTTGAAATCACCGCTTTGGATGTTAAAGAATTATAATCGGGGAAAAATTGATTTTGAAATCTTGTTTGATACAAGTCAAAAGTAATCAATCCTTCAACTTTTTTCATTTTATATCGATGCAAATAATTTACACCAAAATTTATGGATTTTTCTGGCTTTAAAGCTTCTTTAAATAATATATCTCTAGAGCTAACTAATAATCCAATATTTTCTGAAAACAAATTCACAGTTCTCCAGCCAGTTCCAATTGAAGCTCTAATTGTAGAATGATTGGTAACATCATATTTTAACATCGTACGAGGTGTAATTTGACTACCAAATTTATTGTGTTTATCTACCCTTAAGCCAGTAATAATTGTAAATATATCGCCTCTTAAAGAAGAAGTGTTTTCAATGAACCCTCCAACAATAGTTTCATCCTTTAAATATTTTCCTGAATAAGTTCTTTTTAAAAAGGTATCAGTAAAAGAAATGGTTTCAGGCAAATAAAAATGTCTATAACTTAAACCTGTTTTTAATTCATGATTTTTATGCCATTGCCATTCATATTGTCCATTTAAATAATAGTGCTTTTGTAGAGCTTTGTAATTGACTGTTCCAAACCAAGAAACTTGATTTTGCATTACCATAGATGCTAATAGTGTGACTCTTTTATTTTCATCAAACTTGTAATTCGATTTAGAGTAAATTTCCATTTGTTGATAATTAACTTTTTGTCCATATATTTGACTACTCCCTAAATCTTTTTTTACATCAAACAATTCTTGTCCACCTATTCTTTGTTCCCATAAATATCGGATTCCTAGTAATGAACTAAACCCTTTTTTAGTATCATCACCATATTTAATTTTATCAAACACCATATACCTTTGAAGTTTAGGCAAATCCAAAAATCCATCCTGATCTTTATCCCATTTTTGTGCAGGTTGAACTATTTGAAATGAAATTAAATTAGAAATTTTTTTCTTACCAAATCTATAGTTTAAATTGTGTTGAGATTCCCCAAAACTATTTATATAACTGTTTAATAATAATTTATCCCCTTTATCAGATGGTTTTGTCACCACGTTTATTTGCCCAACCATACTTTCAAAACCCTGCAAAACGGAAGTAGTACCTTTAGATAAATAAATATTATCGACTAATGTACCAGAGATACTACTTATTCCATAGGTAAAGCTTAAACCTTGAATCAAAGGCATACCATCAATTAATACTTGATTATAAACACCTGACAATCCTAAAATTCTGAGCTCTTTAGAATTAGTGATAATATTAGTAGTCATTGGTTGAACTGTCCCTTGAGTTTCAAAACAACCTGCTAAATCACAACAAGCCGCTTTTTTTAATTCCCCTGAATTAATCACTTCTGTTTTGACAATATCTGTAGTAATGGTAGACAATTTTTCTACTTTTTTGACAATTGTCTTCAATTTATAAACTTGTTTTAGTTTAACTTCTATTTCACCAGATTGATTTGCTTTAACTGAATCTGTTAGATAATTGGGATGACTCACAATGATTTTTTCAGCAATTAAGCTATCAGTGTTTATTTTCAAATAAAATCTTCCTAAGGAATCACTCCAAGTATTTATTTTGTCAAATTGAATTTTAGCCTTTGAAATAGGCATTTTATTCATGTCAATTACCTTGCCTGATATGATTTTTTGAGAACACAAAAAAGCAGGTACAAACAATATGATTGTAAAAATAATTTGTTTCATATAGTGAATTAAAATTAGTCCGTTTTAATTTTCACTTTATGAACCTTGGCATTAGGATCTTCGCATGTACCAGTATTTTCAATAGCCTGGATTAATTCATCTTTTTTTACTTTATTTGGATTAAAAACAATGGTGATAACATCGTCTTTGATATTCACTTTTTTCACTCCCCCTTTTCTATAAAGAGCAGTTTCTACCATTTTATTATCAGTAGTGCAGCCCATTCCTGTAACTATAAATACTGCAGTATCTAATTTTATTTTTGGTTTAGAAGAAGACACATTTGAATAGGATGATTTAGCTATTATCATGAATAGCATTATTACAAGTAGTTTACTTGACTTTAAAAGATTTTTTTTCATTTTTATATTGTTTAATTATTGTAGCTAAGTGTTTAATTAGTTAGTTTTTTTTGAATAAAAATTAACTAATTTTAGGGGGTTGCCACATTTTGCCTGAATACTCAGAATTAAACAAAATAAAGTAATCACAATATATTTTAATATTAGAATAGAAGAACCCTTTAAGTTGAATTATATTTTCTTGTAAAATAAATCCCCCACATGAACCACAGGAAAAAAATGGCGAACAAAAATCACATCCATTTCTATTTTCTTTAGAATCCTCCTTTTTGCTTTTATTTTCATTGATTGTGCATGACGCCTCACTACAACAAGTATTTGAAAGGCTAACAACCCCATTGGCGTCATTAGTCAGTGATGTTGTACAGCAAGGGTTTAAAGACAACCCAATGACAACCATCATTAATAACATTGAAATGATTTTCACTACAACAAAATTAATTAAAATAGTTTAAAATTTAAAAAAAAGTTTTAACCCAGAATCCGCATTAGAATTCTATTACAAATAAACCTAATGTTGAATCTGGGTTTAACTCACAAAAAAGGCAATTAAAACCCTCTAAATAACATCCACTTAAACATCAAATTTGTAAAAGTTAAGTGGAGCTGCAGGGAGTCGAACCCTGGTCCGGAGAAGGAAATAAGAGCGCTTTCTACATGTTTAGCTTCTATTGATTTTAGAGTTGTAAAAGGTCAGATGCTTACCTAGATACAGCCTTAGATTGAGAAATAAAAGTAAAAACCTCAACCGACTTTTTTACTTTATCCGGGCATGTCGAGTATCCTTAATCAGTTTCGGCCCGAACAGGGAATCTGAGGATACATGGCAATCGCTTAATCTCCGATTAGGCAGCCATTGCGAAGTTATTTTCGCCTCTTATGGTTTTGATAGTTGAGATTCAAGAGCCAGCTAACAAAGCTCTACATGCTTACACTTTATCCGCACAACCCGTCAATTCCAGTCAGCCCCAAAAATGTAGTGCAAATTTAGTGATTTTTTTAAATATATTTCCAATTATTTGAATTGCCTTTTTATGATTAACTTTTATTACTTTTGTCCATATTAAAATTGAATACAACTCATTTTGAAATCCAAATACATTGTACATACAGGAAATTTTTCTTTAAAAAACAATCCTTTAAAACCTTGTATTGTCATAATAAATAAAGCCTTTACACTTTTTCAAATCAAGACTAAATCTCTTTCAATAAACACTAAAACCTATCTAAAACCATGGCTTTCAACGAGGATTCTAGAGTAAAAATACCAGCAATACTGCACCTAGTTCGGTTGGGGTACTCTTATATTCCCAGAAGCGAACAACAACGCATTATCTATACCATGAATTTAAAACAAGCACAAGAGGATTTTAGTGTGGTGGTAAAGGCAGAAGAAGTAATAGCCAAAAACTACAGCCTCAGCGCAGGGCAATATTTTGAGGTAAAGATAGAATATACAGACATAACAGCAGAGGAATTTGAAGCCAAGATGAACGGTTTTAAAAGCAACTTAGACAAGTTATTTACAGAAAGTAAAACTTTAGAAAAAAAAATTCAGAAACAATTGAGTGGATTGAAGTATGAGTAAAGAATTAAAAACATATAACAAGCACAAACTGTTCGAAGAGCTTTCTGCTATCATTGAACAAAGTAAACACAAAATTGCTGTTGCTGCTAACAGCACTTTAACCATTTTATTTTGGCATGTTGGCAAGCGAATTAATGATGAAGTTCTCAATAATGACAGGGCTGAGTATGGCAAAAAGATTGTGCCGACAGTGGCGTTACTATTGGAAAATAAATATGGGCGAAACTTTGAAGAGAAAAATGTGAGAAGAATGATGCAATTTGCTCAGCAATTTTCCGATTTTGAAATTGTCGTACCACTGGCACGACATTTGACCTGGTCGCATTTTTTAATTCTAATTCCTTTAAAATCAATTGAAGCAAAAATGTATTATGCGCAAAAAGCAATAGAAGAAGCTTGGGGAAAACGAACCCTAAGAGAACAAATAGCGCGTAAAACTTATGAAAGACAAGAAATAGCCAATACCCAAATCATTGCTACTCAACCAGAACTGTTAAACACCTTTAAAGACCCATATATTTTAGATTTTTTAAATTTAAAAAACACCTATTTAGAGCAGGATTTAGAAAAAGCTATTTTACACGAATTAGAAACCTTTATATTGGAACTGGGCAAGGGTTTTGCTTTTATGGAGCGGCAAAAACGGATGGTAATAGATGGCGATGATTTTTACTTAGACCTATTGTTTTATCACCGCAAATTAAAGCGATTGGTGGCAATAGAATTAAAGTTAGGCAAGTTTGAAGCTGCTCATAAAGGGCAAATGGAATTGTACTTAAAATGGTTAAGCAAATACGAAAAACAAGAAGGCGAAAACGAGCCTGTGGGTTTGATATTGTGTGCCGAAAGCAATAAAGAGCAAATAGAACTATTAGAAATGCACCAAGACGGCATAATGGTAGCAGAATATTGGACAGAAATGCCAAGTAAAAAGGAATTAGAACAAAAGCTGCACCAATTGCTGATAGAGGCAAAAGAGCGCATAGCAAGAAACAGTTTAAATGAATAAGATGAAAATGGGAAATAATTTGAAAAAAGAAATTCAGGAACAATTAAGTGGCTTTAAGTATGAATAACTGGAAGGAAATGGAATTAGGTAAAGCTATTCAGTTCAATCCAACAGAAAGAATTTCGAAAGGCCAAATTGCCAAGAAAATTCCGATGGATAGACTAACTGCATACGAGAAGAAAATAAAAGGATTTGAATTTGCAGAATATATTGCAGGACCAAAATTTAGAAACGGAGACACTTTGGTTGCTAAGATTACACCATGCTTAGAAAATGGAAAAACGGCACATGTTGACATTTTGGAAAATAATGAAGTTGCTTTTGGATCCTCAGAGTTTATTGTATTGCGTGAAAATGAAAACACTATAAATGATTTCATATTTTATCTAGCAAAAAGCCCAGCATTTAGAAAAAGAGCTATTGGATGTATGGAGGGAACTTCTGGTCGAAAAAGAGTTAATGAAGGAGCTTTAAAGTTACAGGCTCTTCCAATTCCAGATATAGTTACCCAACAAAAAATCGCAGCCGTACTTTCTGCTTTAGATTCCAAAATTGAGCTCAACAACCGCATCAATGCGGAGTTAGAGGCGAAGGCAAAAACGCTATACGATTATTGGTTTGTTCAGTTTGATTTTCCTGATTCAAATGGTAAACCGTATAAAACTTCGGGTGGTAAAATGTTATGGAATGAGGAGTTGAAGAGGGAGGTGCCGGAGGGGTGGGAAGTGAAAGAATTAGGCGAAATAATCAACATTTACGATTCAAAAAGAATACCACTTTCGAGAGGAGAAAGGGAAAAAAAGTTGGAAATATCCCTTATTACGGGGCGACAAGTGTTATGGGATATGTAGATGATTATATTTTTGATGGTGATTATATTTTAGTTGCGGAAGATGGATCAGTTATGGATGAAAATGGTTTACCAATTGTTCAGTTTATTTGGGGTAAAACATGGGTTAATAACCATGCACATGTAATTCAAGCAAAAAATGTAATAAATAACGAGTATATTTTTTATTTAGTCAAAACAATCTCGGTTATACAAATTATGTCTGACTCTATTCAATTAAACCCAGATTACGCATTAGGAATTTTGATTGATAAATCAAGAGGGTAATCCC
>CAYVDH010000055.1:0-19716 GCA_964450355.1 uncultured Flavobacteriaceae bacterium | reverse complement strand
AAGTAAAACAGTGTCAAAATTTTTCGGCATTTGTCACCCAGATGCTCCATCACTTGCCTAACCAAATGAATGTCTCTTACTTCCAGATTGTCAGTATTGTCTGTCAATTTTTCAGTATGTATGTCATTCATCTGAACCATTCGACTCATTTTATTGAGTTTTTTCAACCATTGATTACGTGCGACAGCAAAGACAAACGTGCTAAGTTTTGCATTGAGTTGCAGGGAATTGTTTCTGATTTTTTCCCATACTGCGATAGTGGCGTCTTGCAATACATCCTCGACGTCTTCCATTTTACCGTTGTTTTTCAATATGTGGTTTCTAACAGCCATAAAGTTATCCTGGTACAACTGTAAGAGGGCGTTCTGGTCTCCGCGCTGTATGGCGCTTACCAGTTGCTCGTCAGTCAGTTGTTTATTTACCGGCACTTGGTGGATGTTTAATATGGTTTAGTCGATAAAGGTAAATGCAATAGCACTAAAAAATTTGAAATTGCGTTACAAAAATAGTTAAAAAAGATTGGAACATCTTTTGAAAAAGTTAAAATGAATAATAACAATCGAGATATGAAAAAAGCATTAGGAATTTTTGCGATTGCGCTATTAGGTGGACTAGTGGCATTGGGCATCAATCAATTGTTTACTTCCTCTAAATCTGGGAGTTTCGAAGAGATGCAAAAAAGGAATGCCAGATTTGCAAGCAACTACGAGGCTGTAAATCCCGGTATTGGATTTGATTTTGTCAAAGTTGCAGAAGTCAGTACACCGGCTGTAGTGCACATTAAATCGTATTTTGAAGCTCAGGCATCGACTAAATCGGGCTCCCCACAACAAATTGATCCGTTCGATTTTTTCAGAGACCATGGATTTGAGTTTGACATACCACGTGGTCCGGGTATGGCAACAGGTTCGGGTGTAGTCATCACCAATGATGGTTATATTGTAACCAACAATCACGTGATCGAAAATGCTTCAAAAATAGAAGTGACATTAAACGATAAACGCACATTTATTGCCGAATTGGTTGGCACCGATAAAACTACCGACCTGGCTTTATTGAAAGTGGAGGAAAAAAACCTTCAATTTATGTCATTTGGTAACAGCGATCAGACAAAAGTTGGTGAATGGGTAGTGGCAGTTGGTAATCCTTTGAATTTAACCAGTACAGTAACCGCAGGTATCATCAGTGCAAAGGGTCGAAGTATCGATTTATTGCGTCGGGAAGACAACCAATACGCTATAGAAAATTTTATTCAGACAGACGCTGCAATCAATCCGGGTAACAGCGGTGGAGCTCTTGTAAATACAAAAGGAGAGCTGATAGGCATCAATACTGCAATAGCTTCTCAAACAGGTTCATATTCAGGCTATGGATTTGCAGTACCTGTAAACCTGGTAAAAAAGGTTATGGACGATTTGCTTAAATTTGGTAAAGTTCAGAGAGCCGTTTTAGGGGTAGCCATACAAGAAATTTCCCAGGATTTAGCCGATAAGGAAGGTTTGAAAACACTAGAGGGTGTGCTTGTTCAGGAGGTTACTTCAGATGGTTCGGCCGAGGCTGCAGGAATTAAAAAAGGTGATGTTATTCGCAAAGTAAATGGTGTAGTCGTAAACAGTGTGTCATCTCTGCAGGAAGAAATTGGCAAATATCGTCCGGGCGATAAAGTTACCATAACTGTTGACAGGAAAGGCGACTCAAAAGATATTACAGTTACATTAAAAGGATTGGATGGTAAGTTAACCACCAGTATGGCAGATAAATCTGAAATAAACAGTTATAAAGGTGCCACATTTGCCAATTTGAGCAAAGAAGAAAAAGACAAGTTAGGCATTAAAGGTGGTGTTAAGGTTGTAAGTATTAAAGATGGTCCATTTAAGGGTAAACTTCAGCCGGGATTTGTCATCACAAAAGTGGACAAGCAAACTGTATTTAGTGTTCAGAATTTAAAAGCCATTTTAGACAAATCAGAAGGCGCCATTTTGATAGAAGGCAAGAGTGCAGACGGGACAGATAATGTGATTGGATTAAAACTGGAATAAGACAATTAAATGTTCACTCATCTTTAGCAGGTTTTATATCGCAGTAGAACCTGCTTTGGATGAGACTAACATGTACAAAATATTGAAGATAAAAAAAGGCTACCAATTGGTAGCCTTTTCTATTATTAGGTTTTATTAGTATCGATTACTTACTGATTTTAACCATAAGGTCAACCAAGCGGTTAGAGTAACCGGCTTCGTTATCGTACCAGCCAACCACTTTAATGGTATTTCCGATAACCATAGTCAGGTCGCTGTCGAAGATACAAGAGTGGGTATTGCCAACGATGTCGATAGAAACGATTGGGTCGTTGGTATATTCCAGGATACCTTTCAGATTAGATTCAGCTGCAGCTTTGAAAGCGGCATTGATCTCGTCTTTGGTTTTAGGGTTGCGGACGTTACAAGTGAAGTCGGTAACCGAACCATCAGGAATAGGCACACGCATAGCGTTACCGTTTAATTTACCTTGCAGGTGAGGCATAACCAGACCAACGGCTTTAGCTGCACCAGTACTGGTAGGTACGATGCTGTATGCTGCAGCACGAGCTCTGCGCAAGTCTTTATGAGGCGCATCTTGCAGGTTTTGGTCGGCGGTGTAAGCGTGAATTGTGGTCATGAAACCATTTTCAATACCACAAAGTTCGTCAAGGATTTTCACCATTGGAGCGAGACAGTTGGTGGTACAAGAAGCGTTAGAAAGAATGGTTTCAGAACCATCCAGGGTATTGTCATTTACACCCATAACGATTGTTTTCATTTCACCAGTTGCAGGGGCAGAGATAATCACTTTTTTTGCACCAGCGGTGATGTGCTGACCGGCAGATTCTTTGTCGGTGAAGCGACCTGTAGATTCGAGCACCACATCGATGTTCATATCTTTCCAAGGCAGGGCGGTAGGATTTTTTTCAGCGAGACCGGCGATAGATTTACCGTTAACGATGATGGCTGTGTCGGTGTAGTCGACAGTACCGTTGAATTTACCGTGTACGGAGTCGTACTTCAGCAGATGAGCAAGTGTCTTGTTATCTGTGAGGTCGTTGATGGCTACGACTTCGATGTCATTTCTTTGGAGCATGGCTCTGAAAGCGAGTCTGCCGATTCGGCCGAAACCGTTGATTGCTACGCGTATCATGTTTTTTGGGTTATAAAATGGGTTAAATTTTGGGCTGCAAAGGTACTTTTTTATTTTTTTATAAAGAAATATTTGCAATTTGAATTTTTTCATTATTTTTGCAGCCCCAAAAACAAGGAATATTTCGATATAAATTGTTTTATGGCGAACTGGCCCGTTCGTCTATCGGTTAGGACTTCAGGTTTTCATCCTGGCAAGAGGGGTTCGATTCCCCTACGGACTACAACACAAAAGCCCCAGAAAATGGGGCTTTTTTTATGAGTAATTTGATTTTTTTTAATTTATTTGGATTAAGCAATAGTGGGTTGTTATATAAATTTTTTATTTACCAATTGTATTCTTTTAAATTATCTTTCCTCGTTTTTATCATTACTTTTAAGTTTTTATAATTAAATTGATTGTTGTTTTTTAAAAATACTTTGTATTGGTAATTTTCAACTTTATCATTTACCATTTCTTTTAATTTCAAACTAATGATTTCATTGGGTTTGAACAGACATGACCGCACAATTTTATCGTTGTTATTTGTTGTCAATTCTATAATTAATTCAACATTTAACGAAGTATCTATGATAGGTTTTAGTTCCAATATCGTGGGGTAATTTCTATTATTATTTTTCATTTTAAAAGTAAAACTTTCATTACTCCATTCACTTTCAGAAAAGTTAAAGGTCAAAGTGTCTTTATCTAATATCGATTTTTCAACTTCAATCTCTTTAGAAAATAAATATGAGGAGTATAAAAATTTCTCTGTAGATTCTTTGATGTAAGGATATTCATTATTGATTTGCCATAGGTGAATTGGGTCAAGTTGGTTGCAAAAAAGGTATTTTGTTTGATTTGTTTTAAAATGTTGAATTGTATCTGTATAATGAATAATTAATAATGGTTTATACTTTTTTTGATAATAAGAAAGATAATTTTTGTTGCCTTTCCAATACAATTCTACATCCTTGTTTTTACTGACAACTTGATAAGCTTGTTTTATAAATAAGGTGTATGGATTATGCGTTTTTTTAGATAAATAATTGAAATCAAATAGGAGTGAATATAGCCAAACAATGAATGCAATTGACATGGTAATTATTGCATTTTTTTTGTTTAATTGTAACACCCAAGAGCACATAAATAGAATTAAAAAAGGCAAAGAAAAAATAAGTGCAGGAAATTGTAAAACTGGAGCTAATACAACAGAATATACATACAAAATAATGTAAGGAAAGACAAACAAAAACAGCAGCAACAAATTTGTTTTTAAATTTGTTTTTACCTTGAAAATACTTAATCCTAAAAAGAGTAAAACCAGAGTAAAAACAAAATAATTTTTATTTGCATAATAGAATATAAACTCTTTTAAAAAGGAAAAATGAGGAGCTTGTAACCAACCCAGACCCTTGTATTGTAGCTGAATATAGGTAATTTGACAATGCGGTAAAAACAGCAAACAAGCTATTATAAAATAGACATAAAGTTTATTCTTCATGAAAAAAGAAACATTATAAAACACAAAAAACAACCATATAAAAAGGCTTTGTAAAAAACTAAAATAATGAGTGTAAAACGAAAATGAACTTATCAAAGTTATTAAAATTAAATCAAACCTTTTAACCCTTGTTTTTTCATGAATATTTAATATTAAATAAAATAAATACAGATTTAAAAAGACACCTATAGAATATGGCCTTGCGGTGGTAGAATGAGACAAAATAAAAGCAGAAAATATGAAAAAAATAAGGCTAAGATAAGCCACTTTTTTATTGTATAATTTAACAGCAATAAGGTATAACAATACAAAACTTAAGATGGCAAAAAAAACAAAAGGCAATTTAATCACCCAATCTGTATCACTGATGTATTTGATGTAATAAAATAAAAACACTTGTACACCAGCCGGGTGCCCATCGGGAATAACTCCTTTTTCAATTAATTCATTGAAACCATTGTATTGACAACGGTTGTAAGCACTTAATTCATCGTTTGAGAACCCAATCTGTTTAAATGAATAAAAGAGCAAAAAGCAAAATATACATAACAGAAAAATAAAAACAATATCAAATTTATTTTTAGTCATTGTCCCAACATTCTAACATCAATAACAACCCATTATTATAATTGATTTCAACCATGCCATCTTCTTTCACTCTATTGCTGCTGCTGGTTTTGTAGGGATATTCTAACACATCATCAGTTAAATTCCATTGTAAATTTTTAGTGCTTATATTTTCAACTTTTTGCAACGGAATAAGAGAAATGTTGGTGTTTTTGCTGTAATATTTTTTAAAATCCTTATCTAGGATGTATATTTTTGAATAATCATCTAACATTACCAATTTTATTTTAGAATGATACCTTCCTAAAATGGATATATTATTTAAATAATGGTCGCTTCTTTTGCCTGTTGCACCAATGATGTTGGCAGCGTGGTAATTATTTTCTATTAAATACTCAATTCCTTTTTCTAAATCAGTTTTGTCTTGATTGATGATTTGAATGATTTGAGTATTGGGTTGAACTAATTCACGAATTTCATCTACATTCCAATGATCAAAGTCACCTAATACCAAATCAATTTTAATATTTAAGTGCTGTATTTTTTTTAAAGCACCATCCAAGACAATTACAAAAGGATTCCATTCTAATAATTGGTCAATTAAATTCCTGTCGCCTATTTCCCCATTGGCTATTATCAAAGCAGGTTCTTGACCATCTATGACAATGTGATGAGAAGACATGTTTTACTTAATTATATTGAATTTTTTTCTTTCAATAACACCATCTATGTTTAACTCTATCATGTAATTTCCAGCAGAAATATGATCTATTTCAATTTTACTTTCCATATTCACAATTTCATTTTTCAAAATCACTTGTCCTGTCATAGAAACTAATTTATATGATGCTTGTTTGAAATCTTTATTAATAGATAAATTCAACACATTTTTTGAAGGTACTGGGTATAAATTAAAACTTGATTTCTCTTCTATAGTTTTAACAGAACTGATAGCGCTGTTGTTAATCATTCCTTTGAAAATCCCTCTTCCATGAGTGTAAAAATAAATGTCTTTTTGGTTTTTGTGAACTTTAATGAAGGTAATTGTTGTGGAAGGCACTCTGTTGTCTTTTACCCAATTGGTACCACCATCTTCGGAAACATACAAGCCAAAATCAGTACCAGCAAACAATACATTGTTAGGATTCAATGGATCACATTCAATGTAATTTACAGGTAATCCTTTGGGTAAATTACCTCCAATTCTACGAAATGTAGGAGTGTTAGAAAATGCATTTTCCACTTTAAATATTCTTGCAGAATCAGATAAGTTATTCAATGCGATATAAAATTCATCTCGTTTACCATACACCATTGAAATACCTGAGACAAATGAACTTCTGATGATTTGTGGCATTTTAGGTTGTAGGTTATATACTTTAGGATTGGTAGTAATGCTGTCAATTATAATCAATGAATTGCTACCACCTGCTACTAAGCTAGGGTTGGGGTGTATGGAAGTAGTAGAGGCATACAATCTGCCAGTCACAATGGTTCCAATGACATTAAATGAATTACCCATGTCTTTGCTAAAAAATACTGTTCTATCAGAAGGAACAATGACATAATCACCGTTGTTAGGATTGACATGAAAAGGGTGAATAAACCATGCTTGTCCAGGATTAGTTAAATTATCTGATATGCGTGTGTTTCCACTTGAACTTTGTCTTAGTAAGTTTCTGTTTTGTGTAGAAACATATCTGATGCTAGCATCATCAGAATGGTAAAAACAAAAACCTCCATCAGAGCCTTGAATTCTTGTATATGTCTTATTGCTATTGGTACTTTGTTGTGTTCCATTGTCTTGTGCTCCTCCCATCACTTTGTTTTCAAGTGGAGATACATCTCCAGCATAAAATTGGGTGATGTTTAATCCATTGTTAAGAGAAGTATAAGTATTGAAATTATTCCAATTGTAAACACATAAACCACCATCAGAACCCACCAAAATTTTATCGTTATTAATGTTATATGATGAATGGTGATCAGCATGTTGTTCTTCGGCTGTACTCCATGAATTACCACCATTATAACTGTATCCAGAGGTAACCGAAGATAAAAATATGGCGTTGCTATCGTTGTTTTTTACATTCATGTTCATGGTGTACCAAGTAAAACCAAAGTTAATTTTATCGTTTGGATTTGTTCGAGTTGTAAAAGTCTTACCTCCATCGCTGGATTTGTAAAAATTATTTAAAACACCATTGTAAGAGTTATCAGGACCTGATACAGCAACATATACTACTTTTGGAAAATTTTTACAATAAGCAATTTCAGAGCGTGCGGTATTTGATGAAACAACTGAACTCACTTTAGTAAAGGTGCCTAAATCCCCATTGCTGGAATAAAAAACACCACTTCCTTTTGGAGCTATTAAAACAGAACCATCGGGAAATACCTCAAAATCATTTATTTCAGCTGAGGTATTGTACACACGAGCGAAAGTTGCCCCATTGTCTTTACTTCTCCACAAACCAGCGTTATCTGTTGCTACAAATAAAGTATTGCTGTCTTTTAAAGAACATTTAATGGACCAACAAAAGTTAAAGTTTGAATTATTCGTTGAGTTTAGCTGAGTGTATGTCAATCCTCCATCAGTAGATTTGAATACGCCTTTACCTATCAAATCAGCACTGTTACCTGAACCTTCGCCAGTGCAATAATAGATGATTTCAGGTGTAAATGGATTTTGGTCGATACCAGTTACACTTGGAGTAAGTTCATGTTCATTGATGATGTTCCATGAGATTCCTGAATTTTCTGAAATGAATATTCCACCAGATACACCGCCACAAATGATTCTATTTGAATTTTTTTTATCTACCAAAACAGCTCTCACCCTACCTCCAACATTTATAGGTCCTATTTCGCTGACATTGAGTAAAGCATTGGAAGTGCTTCTTTTATTGTTTGTTAAATCCCAATTGTACTTGCTTACATCAGGTAATACATTTGTACCCGCTGTTTTCATGTATAACCATTGCTCATAATAACCTGGCAAGTTAGTAGAACTCTTTTTATTTTTTATAGAATTACATGAAGCTAACACAATAAAAACAAAGTAAAAGATGTATTTTTGTTTGAACATAAGCTTACAAAGATAATTAAATATTAACATTGAGTTTATAGAACAATTCTATTAAATGATAATCAAATGAATAAAATGAAGACAACAATACATGGATTAGTTTTTGTTTTTTTAAGTAGTTTTGTATGCAATAAAACTCATCAAACGAAATCCAATTTAATGACTATTAATACATTGCATAATGCTGATACAATTACATTAGCAGGGGGCTGTTTCTGGTGTATAGAAACAACACTAAACAGATTAAAAGGAGTAGATACCGTAATAAGTGGCTACATGGGTGGAAACAAAGAAAATCCTACATACGAAGAAGTGTGCACAGGAACTACGGGTCATGCTGAAGTGGTTCAGGTTCATTACAATCCTGAAATGATAAGTTTGGAAACACTTTTAACTGTCTTTTTTACCATGCACGATCCAACAACACTCAATAGACAAGGAGCAGATATTGGAACTCAATACCGTTCAGCCATTTTTTATCATCATGAAACTCAAAAAAACACGATTGATTCATTTGTGAATAAATTGATTGAAAACAAGATTTTTACAAACCCGATTGTTACGGAAATTAAACCATCATCAGACTTTTATAAAGCAGAAGAATACCATCAAAATTATTACAATCTTAACAGAGAAAAGAATTCCTATTGCATGGCTGTAATTGATCCAAAAGTAAATAAATTGAGAAAATCATATTTACATTTACTCAAAGATTAAATAATTCATTTTTTTATTACCTTTGTAAAAAATGAGGTTTATTTTTCTTTTATTGCTTTTGTCTTTTCATGTGCTTAGTAAATCTCAAGGAATATATACTCAATTTGGTCAAAATAGGGTACAGTTTCCAGAAACTGAATACAGCTTAAAACAAGATAACATTGAAATCATTTATTACAAAGATGGGGAACAATTAGCTAAAAATGTTCTAAGTCAAGCGAGCGCAATATTGCCTATTTATGAAAATAAATTAAATTACAATTTAAGTAACGGCATTACCATAGTTGTTTTTAATCACGTTATAGATTATTTGAACAGTAACCTACACCTTACCAATCCACAACATTATGCTGGAGGTTATTCAAGCCTAAATGAAAACACCACCAGTGTGTATTTCAATGGCAATACTGCCGAGTTTAATAAACAAATAAAAAAAGGAATTGCTGAAGTGATGATCTATGAATTCATATTCAGTGGTAACATCAGAGAACGTTTACACACCGCTGCTTTATTGAGTTTGCCCAATTGGTATTTTAAAGGATTAACTTCATATTTGGCAGAAAGTTGGAACATTGAAAAAGACAATTATCTCAAAGACTTTTTCATTTCTGGTAAAGCTAAAAATTTTACAGATTTAGATGAAGATGATGAAATTCTTGCAGGTCATAGCATATGGCGATTTTTAGAAGAAAAATATGGAGAAGGCACTGTCAATAACATTGTTTTCCTGACAAGAGTGGGGAGCAGTGTAGAAAATGCGTTCAATTATTACACAGGAAAAACCATCAATAATTTGTTGTATGATTGGAATAGTTTTTACATTGAAAAATATTCAGAAGATGAGCAATTATTCAAATTACCTAAAGGACAAGAAAATGAAATAAAAAAAATATCAAGCAAAAAAAACACTCAATTTAAATTAAATAACGATGGCACTAAAATTGCCATTGTAACTAATACTTACGGTAGATATAAAGTTTATATTTACAACATTAAAACAAAAAAAATAACAAAGGTACTATCTGGAGGTCATCAAATACTGAATAAACAAGTATCATACGATTTTCCTATCATTGCTTGGCACCCCACAAGTGGTAATCTTACCATCATTACTTATAAAAATAAAGAATCGTATTTAACAACTTACAATTCGGATGGGAAAAAAATTAAGACTGAATTATTGCTTAATTTGCCATTGATTAAAGAATTTCATTTTCATCCCAATGGAAACGATATCATCATGAGTGTGATTAACAAAGGATATAGTGATTTGATAGAATACAACTTAATTTCAAAGCAACACGAATTCATTACAAAAGATTATTTTGACGAATTAAATCCTCGATATTCCATCGATGGAAATTCAATCTATTTTTCGTCTAATAGAACTGAAGATAATTCCACATCGTTTCAAAATTTTGGAATATTTAAATACAATAAATCGGATAAATCCATTGAATTTATTATTGGAGAACAATTTTCTGTTAACTACACATACCCCATTGAAATTAAGAAAGGATTTTTAACTTTCTTGTCAGACCAAAATGGGATTATCAATCAATTTTCTTACAATGAAAAAAGAGGTGAAGCAGTTCAGTTAACTAATTATAAACGCTGCATTGTTTACAATGACATTTCATTTGATGGGAACATGGTTGCAGATTTAATTTTATACCGAAATAAATACAGAATATATACCAGTGAAATAAATGATAATTTTACAGAAGATGAAGCTATCAACATAAGAAATACTAAATACAGAAAATCTATCAATGATTACATTGGAGTTTCCAATGAAGTAGATTCTACAACTGTAAAAACAGAAGATACCATTATAAAGCCAATTGTTACAATTCCACTTGATACAACAAAAAAAGAAAAAATATTCATTACAGGATTTGATGATTATGATGAATTGACATTAGAAAAATCAAACAATGAACAAAAGAAAATAATGGCTGTTTCAAAACCATTAGAGCTCAATTTTGGCATCAATTATTTATTACAACAATTTGATAATTCTATACTCAATAATTATTTGTTTCCAGCTAACGTCTCCGAGCAAGTATTTAACTATCCTACCATCAATACCGTATTTCAAACCAGCATAAGCGACCAATTAAAAAATCATCAATTTGAAGCGGGTTTAAGAATTCCTATCAGCATCAAAGCCTCTGATTATTATTTATCCTATTTCAATAGAAGAGGTAGGTGGGACAAATCCATATCCATGTTCCGCAGGGGCAGAACCATTGACGATGAAAAAATCAATTATCGCATGATCAATTCTAAAGTGAAATTTGAAATGATATACCCATTCAATGAAAGATCGAGTATAAGATTCAATGTGTTTGGCCGTGAAGATAGAAACATCACTCTTGCTTCAGATTCATTGACGATTAAAAAGAACGTAGATCGCAGCCTTTATTATGGAGCAGGGTTTGAATACATTTATGACAACATACGAAGCAAAGGCTTAAACTTATTTCAAGGAATAAGATATAAAATATACAATGAAAATTACTTTTCTGAAAATAACAAAAGAACTAATATACTTGGATTAGACGCTAGATTTTATCAAAAATTACACAGAAAAATTTATTTCGCAGGAAGGCTAAATTCAGCTTTTTCTTTTGGTAACGAAAAAGTAGCTTATTATTTAGGAGGAGTAGAAAGTGAAATCATAAGGGCTAGATCTGTAAAAAACTTCAATTACAGCATTCCTACATTAACAGGTAATGAATATGCTTTTCAAACCATTGTTGCTCCAATGAGAGGTTTTTTAAGAAACTCAAGAGGTGGACAAAACTTTGCTGTCATGAATGCAGAATTAAGAGTACCTATTGTTCAATATTTATTCAGAAAACCAATAACAAGTGAATTTCTAAAAAGCATTATGTTCATTGGATTTGCTGATGTTGGAGCTGCATGGATAGGTAATAGCCCATACGACTCTCGAAATCCATTTAATACTAGAATTATCACCACACCAACATACACTATAACTGTAAGTACTCAAAGAGATCCTTTTTTGTACGGCTTTGGTTTTGGCGCTAGAGCTAAGTTGTTTGGACATTATGTAAAGCTAGACCATGGTTGGGGTTTGCTCGAAAATAAATTTCAAAAACCCATGACCAACTTTTCTCTGGGTTTAGATTTTTAATTCAATATGTTTCAATTTGGACATCATGTGGAAACAATACTGTTATTAAAGTGTGTTGTTGTAAATAATTGATGTTTAATTTGTAAATTAATTTTAATTCAATTGTCTGAAAAACAAACATATAAAAAAAGAACTTCTTTTTGGCCTACTATAGTCAGCATGACTTTTGTGCTATTTTTTGTTGGATTAATCGGAATAATTGCATTGTATTCAAGTCATTTATCTGATTATTACAAGTCTAATTTTGAAGTATTTTTATTTTTTAATGATGAAGTTGATGAAGTGAAAGCCAAAGAAATTCAATCGCAGCTAACTAAGAATGTGATGGTAAATAAAATTACATTTGTGCATAGAGATATTGCTGCGCGAAAAGAAATTGAAAGAACTGGAATTGATTTCTTAAAAACACTTGAAAAAAACCCGTTTCCTCATAGTTTGGAAATAGCATTAAAACCAGAGGCAGCAGAAGAACAAAAGATAAAATTGCTAGAAAATCAATTAAAATCCATTCAAGGTGTAGATGATGTTGTATATGCCAAAGACGATTTTGGTAAGAACATGTTGAGTGAAATCAATAAAAATTTTAAATCCATCGAAAAAATTTTAGCAGTCATTACTTTGATTTTATTAACAATTGCCATAGTTTTAATCAATAGTACTGTGCGTTTAAATATGTTTGCACGCAGGTTCATTATCAAAAGTATGCAATATGTTGGGGCTTCTGATTGGTTCATCATCAAACCTTTTTTAGGAATGTATTTTGTATATGCTATAGTCTCTACTTTCTTTGCTATAGCTATGCTTACAGGTTGTGTTTACCTATTAGAAAATCAACTTCAGAATGGCACATGGAAAATATTTTTACCAAAATTTTCAATATTAGCTGGAATTTTATTACTTTTGGCAGTTGTAATCATACTCATAAGTGTATTGTTTTCAACCAAAAAATATTTAAAATTAAAAATAGATCAGTTATATTAACATGGCAGCACCATTAAAGAAACCAACAACAGCAGCTACTAAAGAACCAAAAAATTCAGGTGTATTTGTATTTAAAAAAGAAAATTACTATTTACTTTTATTAAGTTTATTAGTCATCATCATTGGATTTGTAATCATGGGTGGTTCAGATGACAAACCTTTTGACGACCCAATGAAGATTTCTGTTGCTCCAGTGATAGTATTACTAGGTTTTATAATAGGTGTATTTTCTATTCTATACACACCTAAATCTAACAACAAAGACATTCAGGCTTAATTAATTGATTACTTATTTTCAAGCCATCATCATTGCCATAGTTGAGGGAATTACAGAGTATTTACCTGTTTCTTCTACTGGACACATGATCATTACAGAGTGGCTTTTGAAACTCAAACAAGGAGATTTTTTAAAACTTTACACTGTTGCAATTCAGTTAGGAGCTATAATGGCTGTATTGGTATTGTATTATAAAAAATTTTTTCAAAGCTTTGATTTTTATATCAAATTATTCATTGCATTTATACCTTCGGCTGTAATTGGTTTTTTGTTCAACGATACCATAGACGAATTGTTAGAGAGTCCATTAACAGTTGCCATCGCCTTGTTGTTAGGAGGTATTGTCTTGTTATTTACAGACAAATGGTTTGAAAACAACACCAAAGAAGATCAAGAAATCACTAATTTTCAAGCATTAAAAATAGGATTTTTTCAAATTTTAGCCTTGATACCTGGAGTATCGCGAAGTGGAGCTACCATATTTGGCGGCTTACATCAAACACTTTCTCGTAAACAAGCAGCAGAGTTTTCTTTTTTTCTTGCAGTGCCTACTATGTTAGCAGCTACAGGTTATAAATTATTAAAATACTACAAAGAATTTGGGATACAAGCCGAAGAAATTAAATTTTTAGCTGTTGGTAACACAGTGGCATTTATCGTGGCACTTATCGCCATTAAAACCTTTATTGGATTATTGAATCGCTATGGATTTAAACCATTTGGTTGGTACCGAATTTTACTTGGAGTTATAATACTCATTAGTCTGCTATGGTTTAATAATTAATCCATTGCAATATATTTTATTTTAAATCGTTTACTCATTTATGAAATACATTTACTTATTTTTATTCACCTTTATTCATTCATTAAATATCAATGCTCAATATCATTACACTAATGACAACATGTTTAATGATTCCATTTTAAAAGCAAACCAAGTGAAACAGATTACCAATAAAATAGTATATATTTACAAAGGGAAATCTACCACTTCTAAGGAGATTAATCACATCAATAAAGATGGAATATGCATCATGTCAGCTAGATTAGAAGACACATTGAAAATGTTGTATTTATCAGAATTTAATATGAAATCATTGAATTATTCTAAAATGAACTATTTCAATACAAATTTCAATAAGTTTTATAAACGTAATGAATACAGATTATCGGAGCTTACTGATGATAACAAATTAGAGAAACTTTCTTATTACAATAAAAAAGGAAAACTCACTTATGCTATACACTATGAATATAAAGACAGTATTTTTAAAAGGGTGAATTACATCAATAAAAAAGGGAAATTAAACAAGTATTACTTATATGATTATGGTCCCAATAAAAAATTAAAAACATCCTCGCAATACAATGCCAAGGGGAAATTAATTAGATTGTGGGATTACAGTTGTAATGACGAAGGATCTAAAATCAATAAAGCTAAAGATACATTTAAAATTTGCAGCAATAAAACCTATTTACCAGATGGCGTTATCATAACTACTACCAATACGTTTACAAGCGATGGAAAGCCACTAAAAAATGTAGAATATACAGATGCTAATAACAAGGTAATTAAACACTTAAGGTATTTTGGAGCAAATGAAATTCTTTATTACAAACAAGAAAATTTATTTGTGAATAATCAATTAAAAAATTCATATGTATATTTTGCATCATTTAAAGGTAAACATTACAAATCAACAGTAAAAAAATACAATGAAAACAACCAAATAGTGAGTCAAACAGATTCAACTTTTGAAAAAAAACCTAGAATTATAACCTATCAATTTGAATACAATAAAAATGGTTTGATAGAAACCCAAAGAAAATACAACAATGGGGTATTATGTAACTTACAAATGTTTAAATATCAATATTATCTTAAACCTTAATTTTTAAATGGTTATTTAAGTTTGATTAAAGCTTTTATTTTAGTTTAAAAGCTTTTTTTACTTTGTCAACGTAATCCAATTTTTCCCAAGTAAATAATTCTACTTTTTTACTGATTTTTTTGCCATCAGGAGAAGTAAATGTTTTAGTTACAGTTTCGTAATTTCTACCCATGTGACCGTAAGCAGCAGTTTCACTGTATATAGGATTTCTTAATTTTAAACGTTGTTCAATGAAATAAGGGCGCATATCAAATAGTTTTTCGACAATGTTACCTATTTCTCCATCAGTCATTTTAACTTTAGCTGTTCCAAATGTATTGACATTGATACTGGTTGGTTGTGCAACCCCAATGGCATAACTTACTTGAACTAGAACCTCTGAACACAATCCTGCGGCAACTAAATTTTTAGCAATATGACGAGTGGCATAAGCTGCTGAACGGTCCACTTTACTAGGGTCTTTGCCAGAGAAAGCACCACCGCCATGAGCACCTTTACCACCATAAGTATCTACTATGATTTTACGGCCAGTTAAACCAGTATCACCATGTGGTCCGCCAATGACAAATTTTCCAGTAGGATTGATGTGATACTTGATTTTATTGTTAAATAATTTGCTGTATTTAGGGTATTTAGCTTTTACTCTTGGTATTAAAATGTCAACGATGTCTTTTTTAATTTTAGCTAACATTTTTGGTTCTGAGTCAAAATCATCGTGTTGAGTTGATACTACAATGGCATCGATTCTCACAGGTTCATTTTTATCGTTGTATTCTAATGTAACTTGGCTTTTAGCATCGGGTCTTAGATATTTAATCGCTTTATTTTCTCTTCTTAAAGCAGCTAATTCAATCAATATTTTGTGAGATAAATCAAGTGCAAGAGGCATGTAATTTTCTGTTTCGTTAGTGGCATAACCAAACATCATACCTTGGTCACCAGCACCTTGTTCTTCTTTTTTCTTTTTATCTACTCCTTGATTGATGTCCGCACTTTGTTCGTGTATAGCTGAAAACACTCCACATGATTGAGCTTCGAACATGTATTCACTTTTGGTGTAACCAATTTTAGTGATTACCTCACGAGCTATTTTTTGAACATCTAAATAAGTATTAGATTTCACTTCGCCAGCTAAAACAACTTGACCAGTAGTAACCAATGTTTCACAAGCTACTTTACTTTGAGGATCAAAAGCCAAAAAATTGTCAATCAAAGCGTCTGAAATTTGATCGGCTACTTTGTCTGGATGTCCTTCTGAAACGGACTCGGAGGTAAATAAATACGGCATTTTTTGTTAATTTTACTGCAAAAGTAAGTTTTATATCAATTTATTCAAATAAAAAAATGATATATTGCATCTTTATTTACATACCATCATGATTAAATTACCTTTTCTTTTCTCTTTCTTTTTTTGCATACAATTATTTTCCCAAGAGACTAATGAACAAACAAACCCTGCTGACATTATTGCCGATTTTGAAATTGATTCATCAGGTAAACCTATCTATCAATTCATCAATAAATCAACAAATGCCCAAGTATTCCATTGGTATTTTTATCAAAAAACAAGCGAAAAATCAAAAATAAAATACATTGATTATACCAGTTTAACTTCTATGGAAGTGATTAAAAAGGATTACAGAGACTCAATTGGGAAATATTATGTGTGTCTGATAGCTCATAATACTTATGGGAATAGTGATACATTTTGTAAAATGATAAATACAACTTTTAAAACGGATGTTTTTATTAAAAACAATTCATTTTGCCCTAATTGCAACGACACCATTAGTAAAAAAGAATTTGTAATAAACATAGATAAAAACAAACAATTAGAACAGTATAATTTGAAAATTTTCAGCCGATGGGGTAATCTTGTATTTGAATCAAATGACCAATTACAGGCATGGAATGGCAAACAAAACAATAATAAAGAATTTGCCACAGAAGGAGTTTATTACTATGTCTTACAATACAAATATTTAAATGAAGATAAAGGGACCTTAAATGGCACTGTTCATTTGATTTTAAAATAACTACATCTTTAATTTTAATAATTTTCATTTACTCTAATAAAATTTCCTTTATTTCGCACTACATTATGTCAATCTCTAAACAACAACAAGATGCCCTAGATTACCACAGTCAAGGCAGACCCGGAAAAATTGAAGTAATACCCACCAAACCTACTCAAACCAAGAGAGATTTAAGCTTAGCTTATTCTCCAGGTGTAGCTGAACCATGCTTAAAAATTGCTGAAAATGAAGAAGATATATATAAATACACTGCCAAAGGAAACTTAGTAGCAGTAATAAGCAATGGAACGGCCGTATTAGGATTAGGAGATATTGGTGCTAGCGCTTCTAAACCAGTTATGGAAGGCAAAGGAGTGCTTTTTAAAATATTTGCAGACATAGATGTCTTTGATATAGAATTAAATTGCACCGATGTAGATGAATTTGTAAGATGTGTAAAAGCCTTAGAACCAACATTTGGAGGAGTAAATCTAGAAGACATCAAAGCCCCAGAATGTTTTGAAATAGAAAGAAGGTTAAGGGATGAACTTAACATTCCTATCATGCATGACGACCAACACGGTACTGCCATTATCAGTGGAGCAGCTTTATTGAACGCTTTAGAATTAGTAGGTAAAAATATTGCTGAAATTAAAATGGTTGTAAATGGTGCTGGAGCAAGTGCCATGAGTTGTAGCAAGCTGTTTATAGCATTGGGTGTAAAAAAAGAAAATTTATTGATGTTGGATAGCAAAGGCACTCTTAGGAAAAACAGAACAGATTTAGATGAATACAAACAATATTTTGCTATAGATACTGAAATTGAAACATTAGAACAAGCCATGAAAGGCGCTGATGTTTTTGTAGGCTTATCTAAAGGTAATATTTTAAGTAAAGAAATGGTTAAAAGCATGAATACTGATGCTATTGTTTTTGCCATGGCAAATCCTGACCCTGAAATTACTTATGAACTCGCTATAAGTGCCCGACCAGATATTATTTTTGCCACAGGCAGAAGCGATTATCCAAATCAAGTAAACAATGTTCTTGGATTTCCATTTATTTTCAGAGGGGCATTGGATGTTAGAGCAACTACCATCAATGAAGAAATGAAATTAGCTGCTGTAAGAGCCATTGCTCAATTAGCCAAAGAGCCAGTTCCAGAATCAGTAATGTCTGCTTACAACGAAACAAATGTATCGTTTAGCAGAACTTACATCATTCCAAAACCAATAGACCCAAGATTGATAGAAACTGTAAGTCCGGCTGTAGCCAAAGCTGCTATGGATAGTGGAGTGGCAAAAAATCCAATAAAAGACTGGGAAAAATACAAATTAGAATTAAGAAATAGATTAGGATTAGACAATAAATTCCTAAGAAGAATCATGACACAAGCACGTCAGAAACCTAAGCGTGTGGTGTATGCAGAAGCAGATAATGTAAAAATATTAAAAGCAGCTCAAATTGCCAAAGAAGACAATTTTGCAATACCTATTTTACTGGGAAATAGAGAAAAAATTGAAAAATTAATGCTTGAAAACAACATTGATTTAGGAGATGTACAAATCATAGACCCATTGAAAGAAGATGCAAAAAGAGAAGCATTTGGTCAAAAATTCTTTGAAAAAAGACAAAGAAAAGGCATCAATGTGTATGAAGCTGTAAAGCTAATGCGTGATAGAAATTATTATGGATGCATGATGGTAAACGAAGGTGAAGGCGATGCTTTTATCTCTGGATTAACTAAAAATTATCCTAAATCATTAAAACCAGCCATGCAAATTATAGGCAGAGAAGAGGGTATCAGTAAAATTGCTGGTATGTACATTATCATGACTAAAAAAGGTCCTTATTTCTTTTCGGATACAACAGTGAATATTGACCCAACAGCAGAAGAACTGGTAGAAATAACAAAAATGACACATCAAGAAGTGAAGAAATTTGGTGTTCAGCCCAACATTGCCATGTTGAGTTACAGTAACTTTGGCAGTGCTAAGGGGGAATTACCAGAGAAAATTTCAAAAGCAGTAAACTTATTGCATACCAATAATCCTGAGATAACAGTAGATGGCGATTTACAAGCTAATTTTGCTTTGAATAACGAATTGTTAGCAGAGAATTTTCCTTTTAGTCATTTAGTGAATAAAGAAGTGAATACGTTTATTTTCCCAAATTTAAGTTCAGGAAACATTGCTTTTAAATTTGCTCAAAATTTTGGTAATGCAGAGAGCATGGGTCCTGTATTGTTAGGGTTTAACAAATCAGTTCACTTTTTACAATTAGGTAGCACAGTAAGAGAAATTGTAAACATGATTGCTGTGGCAGTATTGGATGCTCAAGGGAAAAAATGATGGGGGAT
>CAYVDH010000054.1:0-19739 GCA_964450355.1 uncultured Flavobacteriaceae bacterium | reverse complement strand
ATTCTAACATCACGAATTTGATTTTTCTTTCCAATTTAATTTATTGTTTTTTTTGCATAGTCCATAGTCTTTCATACAACGGTTTAAAATAAAGTTGTTGCGAAATTATAAATACAAATAAACCTATATAAAGAGACAATGTCATTAAAAACTCTTTGCTATATTCTGCATTATTCTGATAAACATTAAATCTGTCATAATAAAGTTCATTATATGTTCTGGAACCAACATAAATACTCATAAAAATGCTGGGTAAAAATGGTAACAATAAATTAAACAAAATAACTGAAATTGCATTGATTGCGTTGTATTCCCTTTGCTGATATGTTTGTACATTTAAAAACACAAATATGACTGACCAAAGGATAAAAAATGTAGAAACAATAAACTCAGAATTGCTTTTATTCATAGAGTCAATTATAAATAACCCCATAAATATGCTATTTATGATGACTAATAACAACCCTATACCTATGGATATCAAAAGGAATCTTATGGTTACATTTCTTGAAATTGTAAGTATCAATAATACAATTGGGATGACAATCAATAACCAAATCAAATAAAATTCATAATCAACTATAAAACCAAAATGGCAATAGGCATCTGTTACTTTTCTGATTTTTCTATCTACAGCATAGTTCATTTTCATGTTGTTTTCAACAAATTCAGCATCTAATTGATTTTCGAATTTTGAATTGATTCTCTTTCTTATTTCATTTATGGTATATGGATACTCAGGATAATACGATTTAGCGACCCTTAAATAGGATGATATAGCAGCATTTATTTTGGCGTCATCACCTATCATAGAATACCATAATTTCTCATTCATACTGTCATGTTTAATTCCACTTTCTAATTTTTCAAGGTGATAAAAGGAATAACTACGAGAATAATTTTGTAAAAAGGCTATGTTGTCTTGTTCATTAATTAATCCTTCTTTCTCATTGTTATAATATTGAGGGAAAAAGATTCGACCTGCATTTAAATCGTTAATTTCATCTACTATCCCTAATGTTTTTATTATTGCTTTTCCTTTTAAAAATGTAATAGCTGGATAAGCATACAATACTGAACTAATAAGAATTAAACACAAGGCATGAGCCCCCATATTTACCCATTCTCTACCAGGAGTTCTGTTTCCAAGTGTTTTGGTTGAATTGTGCTTAAACAAATGATTGAGCCAAAATATCAATAAAAACAAAACAGATAATGAAGCCAAAGTCCAATAGGTACCAATAAAACTATCTGATAAGTTATTGGGCGAAGACAATAGGGAAAACATTGATATGATTACCCAACATAAAAATGTGTACCAAGCTACAAAGTGTAATCTGCTACTCCAAATTAATGGGTGATTTAAAAGTAAATAATTATTTATTCTTTTTAAAAAGGGTGGATATATAAGGGCTTTCATTTAAAATAGTCTTTTTGTAGAGTTACTGATGTTTCTTAAATATTCAAATTCAATTTCGGAATCCAAAAGTTGGTTTATTATGGTTTTTAATTTCACTTCTTTTGAAGCTTTTAATGTGTAAAAATTATTTTCTGAATGGATTTCATACCCATAATTGTCTTTTATTTTTTGAATCAATTGGTAGTCGCAATCACTGATAAACTCAATAATAATGTATTCATTGTCTTTGTCATTTTGTTTGTTTTGAAACAAACATTTTCCATCTTTAATAAAGATGATGTCATCAGCAACTTGCTCAACTTCGTGTAATTGCTGAGAGCTAAAAATAACGGCTATTGGTCTTACATCAGAGTTGGCAATGAATTTTAAATCTTGTAAAAAAGTTTGTTGGGCTTTGATGTCTAAATTAGCTAAAGGTTCGTCTAATATCAATATCTTGGGCTCAGTCAGCAATACTTTTGCAAGCTCAAATCTGGTGCGATACCCACTCGATATTTCGGACCATAAATGGTTTCTGTATGGATAAAGCCCTAATCTTTTAAGCAGAACTTCAACTCTGAATTTGTTTTCTGTTGGATTGAAATTACGGCACGACAATGTAAACAGTAAATTGTCTTCTAATTTACCATGCCATTTGGGAATGCGTTGTGGAATGAATCCTATGCTTGATTTGATTAAATAGGGGTCATCTCCCTTATTGTTTAATAGATTGTAATGAATCAACCCATTACTCGGAGCTAATTCTCCAGCTAACATTCTTAATAATGTGGTTTTACCATTTCCATTTTGTCCAACTATTCCTGTTAATTTCCCTCTAATAAGGTCAAATGTAACTCCCGAAAAATTAAAATGTCCATTGCGGTATGTTTTGGAAATGTTTTTTACTTCTATGGCATTAAGAGATGTATTTGTTTTGAGTTCTTGATGCGAAGTCTTTGAAATAAATTCTGTTAGTAATTCTACAGTGTTTGAACTTGGTTCTAAGAGTTCATTGGCTAATTTCAAAGCAATGTTGGCTAAATTGTCATTGTATGGCAGATTTAATGAATAATCAATTGCACGCTTTAATGCTAGTTGAATATTGCCTTTGTTTATGTTGCTTTCGATTTCTGAAATAGATATTATTGACATCGTTTTATGATTCAACGAACTTAACGATTTTTAATTGTGTTTTTTAAAAGTACATGTTTGTTTTTAGATAAACCCACTATTTAATAGATAAAAAAAAGCCCGTCTATTGAACGGGCTAATTCTTTTTTATTGAGGTTTATAGCTTTTGAATTTCTTCATTTAAGTTTTTTATTGAAATAGGATATGTTTGAGCTTTTAGTTTATCAGAAACACCTACAACAAAATCTTTTCTCTGAAAATATGGCTGATTGTCTTTTAGTTCAATGACTAATAAAGTAATGGGTTTTCCCTTGGGTAAAGTGACAGTATAGATATTTGAATTGTTTGAACGGTATGCAGGTAACATACTGTTCATGTCTTTCACATAAAATTTCACATCTGCTCCAGCACTGGCTTCAATTTCATAAGTCACCAAAGGTGTATTTGAAAACCTGTCGCAATTAATGTAACCCAAATTGCTGATATTTGTGCTGTAAGTATTGGTTAATTGTGCAATATCCAGTAATCCCAGTTCTTTTCTTTTTTCTATTAACTCATTATTGGCGTTTTTGAACATCGCTTTTAGTTTTTCATCATTTTCAACCAATTTATAAGCATAGTTGTATTGCAATGAGTTGTAATTGTATATCAGGGTATTATATGTTTTGTGAAAACTTTTCATAACTTTTTGACTATTAAAATCAATGGTATTGTTCTTTGTTTTGTAAACATAAAGTTTTGCTAAATTGCTTTTTTTTGCAGAAGTTAATATATGGTGAATGATTTGGTAATAAAACAAATTATTGTCTGTTTGTTGATTGTATCGAGTATAAAGATAATTTTCAAAATTACCCTTAGTCAGCATGTTGCTATTACTTTTGTTAATTAAAACGCTAAGTGATACATTGAAAATCTCTTTTTGACAATTTAAAATGGCACTGTCTATTCGGCTTAATTCTTTATCTAATTGTGCATAGAAGTTTTCAATTTCTTGATAATGCAATAATGAATCTTTTTGATACTTTAAGAGTTTGCTTTTATATGCCTGCATTTTGTTTTCATACAATTTCATTCTTTTGTCAAATGATTGATTTAGCTTGTCATTTTCTTTTTTTAATAGTTTATTTTTTCTGCTTTGTGAATAAAATTTTCTTTGAAATGGAGTCAATAAATCATTTTCGGTGTATGACTTGTATTTAATTGGTTTTTTAGGCTCAGTGGGTCTAACTAACAATTTAGGAAGTTTAAACTCTGTGTTGATTTTTGTGTGTACTGAGTTAGTTTTTTGGTACAGGGTTTTTAGATAAGTAACATCTAAATTGACATGAGGGTCTTTGATTTTATTTTTAGGGATTGCTGCAAATGCATTATTTGTCGGAACCCATTCAATGGTATTGTTGGTTTCGTTTTTTACACCAGTAAATAATTCCATATCTGTTTTAATGAATTGAGATGGCATGTCTATTTTTAAACTTGAGCCTTCTTTTACTTTTAATTCTTTATTGTCTATTTCAGCTTTGAGATAAAACATTCCGCCAGACTCTAAAATTTTACCTTCACTAATTGTAGATAATTGATTTAAATAAGCGTCTTTTGGGTTTTGGTATTCTTGTAATGTCAAAGTCACTTTTTCGTAGGGTACTGCTTTCCCATTTTCATCTACCAAAGCATCTTTAGGAATGGTAATGGTAGTTCCATGTTTGCCTTGAATGGTATTGTCTCCAGCTTTTAATTTAAAAGTTTGATTGTAATCTTTAGTAAATTCTTTTAAAATGTCATTTGAATTTTTAAAATCATAAACAGTAACTTCTATTTCTACTCTTCGGTTTTCTGCTTTTCCAGTTTCATTGTTGTTGCTATCTTTTGGCTTGTTTTCGCCATGCCAAAGGCTGTGTATTTGGTTTTTATTAATGCCTTTGGATACTAAGTATTGATAAACGGAATTAGCTCGCTTATGTGATAGTTGTTGATTGTAACTGTTGCTAGCATCAGCATCCGTATGTGCGGATAAAGACAGCTCAAAATAGGGCTCAGATTGAAGTTTCTTAATGAGATCATCAAGTTCTTTGTTGTCTTTGTTGTCTAAGTGGTAATCATCTACATTAAAATGTATTTTGCTGTAGATTTTTTTTGATTGAGCATTGATGTTAAAATAAAACAACATTGCCAAGGCTAAGGTTGAAAGAGTTTTTTTCATAAGTGGAATTAGATTTGTCACTATAACGAACTGATATGAATTTTGTTACACCACTTTCAATAAACTCTTAAATCTGGTTCTACAATGTAGAACTAACTATTTTATTGTGCTTTTTATTGTGTAACTTTTGATATTTTTAATTAGTAAATATCAATGTGAATACTATTTGAGTAATATTATCTTTATTATTCATGCTGTTTGAAACAAATTTATTATTATTGAAAACTTTTTAAAGTATTTACCTCATGGATTATAAGGATTTTCTCAAATTTAGAGACATAAAAACATACGGCAGCACCGAATGGCTTGTTAACAATACAAAAAAATACAGATCTGTTTTCGATGAATTAGAAGCATCTTACATTTATTGTGAATTTTCTTTTTTTAATAAAAAATTTGATGAAGAAAATTGGGAAATTAAATTAAGACTAAAATGCTTAAATGAATCGGATGAAGAGATTTGTGATTTAAATTGCGACCGTCCCATTGATAAAAGAGATAACATTGTATTCATCAGAGAAGGTTGGGGTGTAAAAACACCAAGTACTTATTGGAAAGCTGGTACATACAGATGGGAAGCCTATATCAATGATGAATTAATTGGTTCCAAAAGTTTTTATATTGAAAGACAAGGAGTGGTTAAAAATGGAATCAACCCTTATTTCAAAGTTGAAACTGTAAAATTGTATGAAGGTCCTGATGCCAACATGGGATTGCCCGATAGAAAATATTACATTGGATTTAATGCCTTAAGCACTAGGTATGTATGGATTGAAATCAATTCAAAAAATTTGGTGCGTAAAAGTACAGACTGGGCTTGTGAATTGACATTTTATTATAAAACTTCATCAGGTCATCTCAAAGGCTCTGCTTCAAAATTGTTTTTTGTAAAACCAGATGAAGACTTTTTTTCTACAACTGTAGGTTGGGGAAGCGATATGTTAGGAACTTGGGGTAGAGGTAGATACTACATCGAAGTTGTGTTTATGGATGAACTTATAGCCAGTGTTCCTTTTGAAGTTGGTGACGATTACATCGAAGCCGTAGAAGAAGATTTCATTCCATTGGTTCAAACAGGTTTTTATTTCGATGCGGATTTTGATGTGCTTGATGATGACATAGATTCTGAAGTTGAAGTTAAAAAAAATGATTCATCTAGTTCTGCTACCATTGCTGTCCCAGATTCTTATGACAATGTCATGAAAGATTTGAATGCCATGATTGGTCTTGAAACTATCAAAGAAAAAGTAAAAGAATACACCAATTATTTAAAATTCATTTCTCTAAGAAAAGAAAAAGGCTTAGCAGACAATGAACACATCAATTTACATGCAGTGTTCAAAGGCAATCCAGGAACAGGAAAAACTACTGTAGCCAGAATGCTAGGAAGAATTTATAAAGAATTAGGTCTGCTTAAAAAAGGGCATGTTCATGAAGTGGACAGAGGCGATTTAGTAGCTGAATTCATCGGGCAAACTGCGCCAAAAACCAAAGAAGCCATTAAAAAAGCTAAAGATGGAATTTTATTTATAGACGAAGCATATTCTCTTGCTCGAAAAGATGATGATAGCAAAGATTTTGGAAAAGAAGCCATAGAAATATTGCTCAAAGAATTAAGCGATTCAAGCGATATAGCCATCATAGTTGCTGGCTATCCTACTGAAATGGATACTTTCATTGAATCCAATCCAGGTTTAAAATCAAGATTCACCATGGTGTATGATTTCCCTGATTATGTCCCTCAAGAGTTAATACAAATTTCAGACTATTCTTGTGAGAAACGTGGGGTAAAATTGAGCAAAGAAGCTCAAGAACATTTCTATAAGCAACTTGTTCAAGCTTACAGAGATAGAGATAAATTCTTTGGCAATGCCAGAATGGTGAATTCATTGGTTGATGAATTTAAAATGAATTTAGGATTGAGAGTGATGAAAGTAAAAGACCCAACTAAATTAACCATTGAAAAACTAAGTACCATTGAAAAAGAAGACATTGAAAAAGCTTATAAAGAAAACAAAAACAAACTTGCCGATATACCTGTTGATGAAGATTTATTGAAAGAATCTCTTGCTAAGCTTAAAAAATTAACAGGCTTACAAACTGTTAAACACGACATAGATGAGTTAATTAAACTGGTTAGATACTACAAAGAATCAGGGAAAAATCCACGCGAAATTTTCTCACTTCATTCTGTGTTTACAGGAAATCCTGGAACTGGAAAAACTACAGTGGCTAGAATATTGGCTCAAATATACAAAGCAATAGGAATACTTGAAAGAGGACATTTAGTGGAATGCGATAGGCAATCTTTGGTTGGTGGTTACATAGGACAAACAGCCATTAAAACATCTGAATTAATTGATAAGTCAATGGGTGGAGTGTTGTTTATAGATGAAGCATATTCCTTGACGGAAGGTGGAGGAAATGATTATGGAAAAGAAGCCATAGAAACTTTGTTGAAAAGAATGGAAGATCAAAGGGGTAAATTCATAGTCATTGCTGCTGGTTATACACAAAACATGGAGCGTTTCCTTGAGGCTAACCCAGGACTTAAATCCAGGTTTGATCGAACCTTTATGTTCGAAGATTTTAAACCAGATGATTTAATGGAAATAGCCATTCAACAATTGGCAGATCATAACATAATCCCTGATGAAGAAGCTAAAGAAAAATTAAAATCTTACATCAGTTTTATGTACGACAAAAGAGATAAATTTTTTGGTAATGGTAGAGCGGTGCGAAAAGTGATAGAAGAGGCTGTAAGAAACCAACATTTGAGATTAAGTGAATTGCCTAAAAGCAAACGAACTCCTAAAACAATTCAAACTCTCACATTGGCCGATGTTGATGAATTCAAAGCAGATAATATACCTTCACAAAAAACTGGAATTGGTTTCAAGTAATGTTTGATAATTCATTCAATACCATCAATGTAATTGCATTTTCTGTTTTTGGTTTTTTTATAATAACTCAATTAATTTGTCATTTTCTTTTTTTTAGAAAATTAGCTTTTTATAAACCAATTCCTTTGAAAGAGCACAGTTGGTTGCCAGTAAGTGTCATAGTTTGTGCAAGAAATGAAAAAGAAAATCTTGAGAAATTAATACCTGAAATACTAAATCAAAATTACCCTAATTTTGAATTGATTATAGCCGATGATGGAAGCTGGGACGGAACTTCAGATTGGTTAGATGAATTGAAAAAAAATACTCAAAATCTCAAAGTCGTTCATTTGTCAGAAGAAATGAAAAGAGACAGAAAAGGTAAGAAATTTGCCTTAACTCTTGCTATCAAAGCAGCCAGTAGTGAACTTATTTTATTAACTGACGCAGATTGCACGCCTGCTTCTAATTTATGGATTAAACACATGGTGGAGCCTTACCACAAAAATAGCCAAGTGGAAATTGTCATCGGCCATTCACCTTTTATTAGAAAAAAAGGGTTGTTGTCTATCATGAATATCATGGAAAATTCTTTCACGGCAACAAGTTATTTGTCTTCAGCTTTAAATAATAAATCATACATGGGTGTAGGTAGAAATTTGAGTTATAAAAAGTCCTTGTTTTTTAAAATTAAAGGTTTTGCATCGCACCATCACATTGCAGGTGGTGACGATGACTTATTTGTGCAAGAAGCAAGTAATAAATCAAACACAGATGTTTCTATTCATCCTGATTCTTTTGTGTTTACTCATTCCAAATCGACTTTTTTATCTTGGTTTCAACAGAAAAAAAGGCACAATTTTATTGGTAAATATTATAAAAGTCAATACAAATGGAAACTTGGTTTTTTTAGCTTTAGTCATGCTATGTTATGGATTTCATTTCTGGTTTCTCTTTTTTTGCCCAATGCATGGATTGTAAGTTCTGCTTTGATGTTGATTTATTTTTTAATTAAATTTCCATTGATATACATGGCATTTAATAAATTAAAAGTCAAAAATTTCGCCTTTTTAATGCCTGTTTTTGATTTTATGTTTTTGGTTTACAATTTAATATTTGGCATTGCAATCATATTTTACAAACAAAAAAAATGGTAGAAAACATATTCAACTATTTTCCTGATTTGGATGAAAATCAAAAAAGACAAATCAAATTACTACAAGAGTTGTATTCTGAATGGAACAATAAAATCAATGTCATTTCACGTAAAGACATTGACAGCATATACATTCATCATGTATTACACAGTTTAGCATTAGCAAAGTTTATTGACTTTAAAGAAATAAATCATGTATTGGATGTTGGCACTGGCGGAGGATTTCCAGGTATTCCTTTAGCTATTTTGTTCCCTAATACACAATTTCATTTAATTGATTCCATTGGAAAAAAAATTACTGTAGTAAACGAAGTGTCTAAAGCCCTTGGATTAACTAATGTTGTCGCAGAGCAAATTAGAGCAGAAAATATAAAAAATAAGTACAATTTGGTTGTTTGCAGAGCAGTAACAAGACTTAAAGACTTTTACCAATGGATGATCATATCGAAAATAAATAAAACTCCATTGGCTTGTTTGAAAGGCGGTGATTTGCATGAAGAAATGAGTGAGTTTAAATCTTATTTTCCCAACAAAACCATCAAATTGTTTAATATTTCGGATTGTTTTAGTGACGATTTTTTTGAAACTAAAAAAGTCATTTTGGTAAACTAATTTACAAACAATCAATAAACATCCTTTTCTTAAAAATAGAGGTAAAGGTTTCTAATTAAGTTTTAATATCTCATAGCAATCATTTATATTTGCCATAATCCTGATTTATGGATAAATTCTACATTTATTTTTCTCAGTTTAGTCCAGTTGTTCAAGCTCTCTTAGCAACAACCTTTACTTGGTTTCTAACAGCATTAGGAGCAAGTATTGTATTGGTATTTAAAAACATGAGCCGTAAATGGTTGGATTTTTTATTAGGATTTACTGGAGGTGTCATGGTAGCTGCAAGTTTTTGGAGCTTGTTGACTCCTGCAATTGAAATGAGTGAAGCCAGCTATCCAAAAGGTTGGGCATGGATTCCTGCTGCAATTGGATTCATAATAGGTGCTAGTTTTATTTACATCATCGATAAAATAATTCCTCATTTACATCTCAATGCAGGAATGAATGAGTCCGAAGGAGTAAAAACTACTTGGGACAGAACTATATTGTTGGTTTTAGCCATTACATTACACAACATACCAGAAGGCTTAGCAGTAGGTGTTTCTTTTGGTGCAGTAGCATTGGGTGACCCCCATTTCAGTATGAGCGCAGCTGTGGCGCTAGCTATTGGTATTGGAATTCAAAATTTCCCAGAAGGAATAGCTGTTGCCATGCCTTTAAGGCGACAGGGTGTTAGTCCTTTAAAAAGTTTTTGGTGGGGGCAAATGAGTGCATTAGTAGAGCCAGTAGCTGGTGTTATTGGGGCTGTTGCTGTCATTTATGCTCAGCCAATTTTGCCTTATGCTCTATCATTTGCTGCCGGAGCTATGCTATACGTAGTAGTTGAAGAAGTTATTCCTGAAACACAAAGAGATAAATATGCGGATTTTGCTACCATTGGATTCATTGTCGGGTTCATCATTATGATGGCACTTGATGTTGGATTAGGTTAATTATTTTTTCAAATTTTGAAAAGGCTTTTTTTTGAATTAAATTTGTTGCATGAGACTTATTTACTTTATAGCTTTATTCTTTTGTTTTCAATCTTTAGAATCTCAAAGTCAAGTTAAACTTACCAAAGGAGAAGTTCCCTTATCCAATGAGTTCTATCCTGAAAAATTAACTCAATTAAACAATGTTATTGTCAAAGTAAATGAGCATTATCCATTGCCTTCAGGAATAGACAATCATGTGAAAGAACAAGTTACTGCCATGAAAGAGCAGTTAAAACACAACAAAGTTCCACCATTAAGTCATAAAAGAGCAGCTTTAAATCCGCAAGTTATCAATGGATTTATGGGGGCTTCTAACAACGGTACACCTAATGATAACAACATGGCAGTAAATAATGATAGTTTTGTTATCAGTGTTTTAAATACCAACATCAGGGTGTATAAAACCCATGGTGAATTCATGAAAAATTGGTCATTGGAGTTTTTCCCACGCGATTTAAATAATGTTAAACCGGGGTCTGGCGTGGCTGTATTGGATAGAAGTTACGACCCAAAAGTTGTGTTTGATCCCGTATCTAATCGCTTTATCATTGTGTATTTAGAAGGCTCAGAAAGTTCTGATACAAGAATTATTGTTGCATTCAGTAAAACATCAAATCCATTGCAAGGATGGAATGTTTACCAGATAAATGGCAATCCTATAGGTGGGAAATTATGGACAGATTACCCAATCATTGGAATCAATGGTGTTGACTTATTTATCACAGTAAATATTTTAAAAGACAATACTGATTGGAGAGATGGGTTTACACAATCCATTATCTGGCAAATGCCATATGAAAGAGGATACAATGCTGATACTTTAAAATACAATTTGTGGAGTAACATTACTTACAACAATAAACCTATTTGGAGTATCTGTGCTGTTCAAGATGCTTTTTTATCAAGCAATGGCAGAGGGATGTATTTCTTGTCTGTAAGACCTGGCGATGTATCTAATGACTCAGTGTTTTTACATAGAATTAGCGAAAATTATGACAATGGAAACGCTCAATACAGTCTTAAAGTCCTAAAATCAAACCTTCAATATGGATTGCCTCCTTGGGCCAATCAGCCAATCAATGGATTTAGATTACAAACCAATGATGCAAGGGTGTTGTCAGCTTTTTTTAGTGATAATAAAATACAATTTGTTCAAACATCAAGAAATGCTATCAATGGCAGATCCTCTGTTTACCATGGTTTAATACAATCCCCAGACAACAACAATCCCACAGTATCTGCCAAAATGATATCTTATGACAGTCTGGAATTGGCTTATCCTTCCATAGCATGTGCAGGAAATAATGTATTTGGAAGGCAAAGTTTAATTACTTTTTCGCATGTAGGTCCCAATACATTGCCCGGTACATCTGTGATTTATTTTGATAATAACAGTAACTATTCTGAATTAATTAGAGCAAGAGCTGGCGATGGTTACATCAATAGCTTCATTTCTGATAGCTTTGAAAGATGGGGAGATTACACCTCAATTCAAAAAAAATACAATGCACAAAATGAATATTGGTTAGTAGGTTCGTATGGTAGAAGCAATAATACCGTTGGAACTTGGATTTCTAAAATCAATACAACAGACCCTTCTGTTAAAATTGAAAAAATTGAAAATAATCAATTTGAATCATTGGCATTTCCTAATCCTGTTTCAGATGTCTTAAATATTTCATTTAAAAATCAAACCAATGGACTATTGGTGATAAAAATATTCAACAGTTTAGGTCAACAAATGGATGTAGTTACTCAAGAATTAGGTGCTGGAGAACATAAAGCTCTCATTAATTTATCTAACTATCAAAATGGAATTTACACGTATAGCATTCAATTAAATCAAGTTGAAATAAGCAATGGAAAATTCAGTAAACAGTAAATTTGAATTTCCATTAGAGCACTATCTCATTACAAAAAACAACTTTGATTTAAATAAGATAAAAGAAGCTTCTATTTTGTTGTTTGACAAACCTTTTGAATGGACATCATTTAAGTTGGTAAAAAAGATAAAATATTTAACAAAGGCAAATAGAGTAGGGCATGCAGGAACTTTAGACCCTTTGGCTACTGGATTATTAATTATTGCAACTGGGAAATGCACTAAATTAATTGAACAAATTCAACATTTGCCCAAAGTGTATTCTGGCACCATCACCATGGGAAATACCACACCATCTTACGATTTAGAAACTGATTTTGATCAGCATTTTGATTATTCAAATTTAACAGACAAACAAATTCAAGAAACAAGTCAATCTTTTGTAGGCGAATCATTGCAAACACCTCCTATTTATTCTGCTGTAAAAGTGAATGGCACCAGAGCTTATAAAATGGCAAGACAAGGAGAAACGCCAGAAATAAAAAGCAAAAGCATTGTCATAGATTATTTTAAATTAAAAAATGAATTGCCTAATTTGCATTTTGAAATTAAGTGCAGTAAGGGAACTTACATTAGGACCATTGCTCATGAGTTTGGAAAAAGGTTAGACAATGGGTCGCATTTGTCTTCATTAAAACGTGAATCAATTGGAAGTTTCAATGTGAATAATGCTTTTGATGTGAAAGAATTTGAAGAAATCATTAGGGAAATTTAATTTTATAATTTTTGGTTTTTATAAAATTAAAATTATACTTGCAATGATAAATAATTAAAAGTGGAGTTCAGAAACCACTAAAAAAACGGGGCGAAATCCGAAAAGCCTTATGAGTAGGGAAAAATTTAAAAAATATGAATTGGTATTTAAAAGTAATTAAAAATTATGCGGGTTTTAGTGGCAGAGCAAGAAGAAAAGAGTATTGGATGTTTATTTTGATCAATTTGTTAATAACTTATGGAATTATGGGAATAGGAATTGCTATGGAATCTCAAACTGTTATAATGTTAAGTTCATTGTATAGTGTAGCATTTATTATACCATCAATAGCAGTAGCTGTAAGAAGAATGCATGATGTTGGTAAAAGTGGATGGTTTATACTAATCCCAATTTACAACTTAATTTTAGCTTGTACTGAAGGTACAAAAGGTTCAAATGAATACGGTCCTGATCCTAAAGCTGAAGGTGCTGATATCAAAGACCATTTAGTTAATTAATCTAGATAATTAGATATTTATCAATAGGACTATTAAAAAAATAGTCCTATTTTTGTCGCCATCAATGCAGGTTTTCCAGAATCTAGATCATTTACCTGAATTTCATAAAACTGTTTTTACGCAGGGGATATTTGATGGAGTGCATTTAGGTCATCAAAAATTGTTGGAAAAAGTAGTTGATTACACCAAAAGCATTGGTGGAAATTCTATTCTGCTTACTTTTTGGCCGCATCCTAGGTTGTTGCTGTATCCCGAAGATAATGATTTAAAACTCATTCAAACATTGGATGAAAAATTAAAAGTCATTGAATCGCTTGGAATAGACACTGTTATAGTTTTGCCTTTTACTAAATTGCTCAGCGAAACACTTCCATCAGATTACATAAATAATTTTTTAGTTAATACCTTGAATGTGCATACAGTCATGGTTGGATATGATCACCGTTTTGGCAAAAACAGAGCGGGAGATATTAATGTGTTAAGGCAATATTCTTCGGTTTATAATTATGTAGTCAACGAAATAGCCGCTAAAGACATTGATGACATAACCATAAGTAGCACCAAAATAAGAAATGCCATTCTTGAAGGAGATATGGAAAAAGCAAATCAATATTTAGGGAGACAATTTTCGTTTTCAGGCATAGTAGTAAAGGGTTTGCAGCTAGGAACTAAGCTAGGATATCCCACTGCGAATGTTCAAATAAATGATAAAAATAAAATCATTCCTGCAAATGGAGTGTATGCTGTAAGGGCTTTGGTGCATGACAAATTGCTTAATGGAATGATGAGTATTGGTGAAAATCCTACTGTTGAAAACAAATCCTTTTCAATAGAAGTTAATCTATTTAATTTTAATTCAAATATTTATGGAAAAGTAATAACAGTGTTTCCAATAAAAAAAATTAGAGAAGAAAAAAAATTTGAAAATTTAGATGAATTGGTACAAAATTTGCAACTAGATAAGACGTATGCTGACAAAATTCTCATGGATAATTAAATTAGCTTTTGGCAGTTTTTTATTGCTTTTTGTTGTAGATATTTCTGCATTCAATTCACTGTTGTTTGATATCAATTCAGATGATTACTTGAAATTAAAAGAAGGAAAAGAAACCTTCGATTCTACGTTTAATTCAGCTTGGAAATACTACATGAACAATTGGGATTCTGAAAATTTAAACCCTTACGAATACAATTTCAATAGTTTTAATCAACCAGTTAATTTGTGCCTTTCCCCTGATTCTTTTGGTTTTTGCATGCCTGTAACTACCTTGGTTACCTCAGAATATGGTCATAGGCACGGCAGAGCACATCAAGGTGTGGATTTAGATTTAGAAACTGGAGATACAGTAGTTTCTGCATTTGATGGCATTGTTAGAATGTCTAAGTATTATTATGGATATGGAAACATGGTAGTTGTAAGACATAACAACGGATTAGAAACTTTATATGGTCATTTGTCTAAAAATTTAGTTAAAGTTGGAGACGTTGTCAAAGCAGGGCAAGTTTTGGGTTTAGGAGGTAATACAGGCCATAGTTTTGGTTCTCATCTTCATTTTGAAATGAGATTCATGGGAACACCTATTAATCCCGCCAAATTCATTTCCTTTGAAAAATTTTCTATCATGAACAATGAAGTGGTAATTGATAGCACTTTATTTACTAATAACAGCAATAAACTGGTTAAAAAACCGAAAAATGCCAAAATTACTGACTCTGATCATTCTGAATCTCATTACAAAAAAGTAAAAAAGGCAAAAGCTTTTCATACCATTAAGTCAGGAGATACTCTTGGCGCTATAGCTCGTAAACACAAAACGACAGTATCCAAATTGTGTAAGCTCAATAAAATAAAATCCACTGCCACTTTAAAAATTGGTAGAAAACTTATTGTAAAATAAATTTTAATTTTAGACATTAAATTTCAAATAAGTAATAAATTTGCTTATTGTGAATTTTGACGGAATTATAAACAACAAATTGTCTCAGGCAGGAACTTCTATTTTTGCTGTAATGACATCTTTAGCAAATGAATACAAAGCGATTAATCTTGCCCAAGGTTTTCCTGAGTTTGATTGCAATGATAAATTAAAGGAATTGGTCGGTAAAGCCATTAAAAATGGGCATAATCAATACGCCCCAATGCCTGGTCTAATTTCATTGCGGGAAAAAATTGCTCAAAAAACCTACGAACTGTATTCTGCAAATTACCATCCTGAAACAGAAATTACAATCATGCCAGGCGCTACTCAATGTATTTTTGCTTCAATAATGGCTTTGGTTAAAGACAATGACGAAGTGATAGTAATAGAGCCTGCTTATGATAATTACATCCCTTCCATTGAGTTAGCTGGTGGTAAAGCCATTGTTTTTGAATTGAGTTTTCCTGACTTTAAAATTGATTGGGATCAGCTTAAGAAATTAATAAACAATAAAACACGAATGATCATTCTGAATACACCTCACAACCCAAGTGGAACTATATTAAGTTCAGAAGACATGCACAAATTAGAAAAATTAATAGACAATACCGATGTGATAGTGTTGAGTGACGAAGTATATGAACACATTCTCTTTGATGGATTCGAACACCAATCTGTAGCACGTTTCCCTAAATTGGCTAATAGAAGTGTTGTCATTTCATCTTTCGGAAAAACCTACCATTCAACCGGTTGGAAAATGGGTTATTGTTTAGCTCCTAATAACATCACAACACAAATTAGAAAAGTATATCAATTCATGTCTTTTGCAGCTAATACTCCAATTCAATATGCATACAACGACATATTAGATGATAAACATCTATATCTTGAATTAGGTAAATTTTACCAGCAAAAAAGAGATTTATTTGCTCAATTATTGAAACCGTCAAGATTTAAATTGTTGCAATGCAATGGTAGCTATTTTCAAACAGTAACTTACGATAAAATTAGTCTAGACAGTGACATGGAAATGGCAAAAAAACTAACCATTGAATTCGGTGTTGCTACCATCCCATATTCTCCTTTTTACAAACGAAAAACTGACAATAAAGCCTTGAGATTGTGTTTCGCTAAAAACGATGAAACTCTAGTAAAAGCTGCTGAAATATTATGTCAGATTTAAAAGTTGCCATCATTCAAACCCATTTGTATTGGGAAAATATTGAAGACAACCTCAATCATTTTGAGTCTAAATTATCTGCCATTGAATCTGCAGACATAATTGTGTTGCCCGAAACTTTCAGTACTGGTTTTAGCATGAAACCTGAGTTATATGCTCAAGAAAGTAAAGACAAAACGACTTCGTGGTTGCTTCATTGGGCTAAAACTAAAAATGCAGCAATTGCAGGAAGTGTCATGCTTGTTGATCAAGGGAAATACTACAATCAATTGCTTTTTGTGGAGCCTGATGGAACAATACACCGTTATAATAAAAGGCATTTGTTTACCATGGGCGAAGAAAACAAACATTATTCAGCAGGAAATGAAAAAGTAATAGTTCAATACAAGGGGTTTAAGATATGCCTTCAGATTTGCTACGATTTGCGCTTTCCAGTATTTGTTCGAAATAAAGAAAAATACGATGTCATCCTTTATGTTGCTAATTGGCCAGCAGTAAGAGATTACATTTGGAGAAATTTATTAATAAGCAGGGCAATAGAGAATCAATGTTATGTCATTGCCTGTAACAGAATAGGAGAGGATGGCAACCAAGTGAATCATATTGGGAATTCAGGTTGGATTAATTACTTGGGTCAAGAACATTTTACTACTAATGAGGACTGTGTCATTGAATTGACTTTAAACACAAATGAATTGATGTCATTTAGAAATCAGTTCCCTGTCTTAAACGACATGGATGAATTTTAATTGTTATAGTAGTTAAAGATTCATGTATTTTTCTTCTATCACTCTTAAGTGCCACTTTTGATGGCCTGGCATAAAAAAACCAATAGAGGCAACAGAATATTCACCAAAATAGGTTTTGCCAAGTGTGTTTAATTGATCATCGCTGAAAGACTGATACAAAAATAAAAAAGAGTAATGCACAGCTTTTAATTCATCTAATAAACTTTCTAATGTTCTACTGTTTGCATTTGAAGCATTTGAGTATTCATCTTCAGAAAATGTGGGTAATGACTGTTTTTCTTTTCTTGAAAAAGCCAAGGCTCTGTAACTAAATACCCTTTCTGTATCTATTAAATGTTGAATGATTTCTTTGATGGTCCATTTGCCCTCTGCATATGTTTTATCCCCTATTTCATTCCATTTCTCTATTGGAAAATGGTCCATTTCTTCTATGCTTTTTTTAATGGCATGTGTAATTTCAATGTCATCACATAAATTGATGTAACGGTCGAAATGGGTTGGTATTGCGTTTAATTCTGATAATTTCATGTTATGTTGTTGTTTGAATGTTTTTGTTGAAATGGAGATAGTCTTTGTCTAAATCCCAGCCATTTTTTAAATACAAAGCCTTAGCCTGATTGGCTTTGTATGTTTCGATGGTTAAATACGCAATTGAATTTTGTATTGCTAATGATTCTACATGTTTAATTAAATGTGTCGCTATGTCTTTGTTTCTGTAATTTTCATCGACATACAAGTCGTTTAATATGTGTATTTTTTTTAAATTTACTGAGGAAAAACTTGGGTGTATTTGTGTGAAACCAACTATTTCACCATCTAAGATTGCAACATATACAATGGATTCTTTATTTGTAAAACGCATATTTAAATAGAATAATGTTGACATTAAATTGGAACTTTGATTAGAGAATTGTCGGTACAAGTTTAATAAATAAACATTTGGTAAAATTAAAAATACAAATTTTGTTGACATCAAGGTTTAAAATTCAAAATTAGTGATAATAGAATTAAAACCATGGTCAAGTTTAGGACATTTTAAGTCATTGTTTTTTTCAAATTATTAAATCAATAAATTTAAAAATAATAAAATTAATTGACTCATTCTTCTCTGCCAATCATTTTTTTGTCTTCAAGTGAATTTTCATCAGGTAATGCTTCTTTCTCTTGCTCTATTATGGGCATGTTTTCCAAATCTGGCTGACCAGCATTGACCCAACAAGTGTACCATAAACTTCCCAATAGGATGATTGATGATTTTAATCGGTTTTCTACCATGTTGCCCAAAGAGTTATGATAATCCTCACAAAACTCTTTGGAATATACTTTAACCAACGTTTTCCCTTTGTTCTCGTAACTGTATTTTTGATCTTCAGGAAATTTTTTAGTGATTTCTTTTTCTGTTTTAAGCACACTATCTACCAATGTAAAACTCTGTTCGTATGCTTTCCAAATGGAATCTACTGGTTTTTCTATGTAAATGGCTAATCCAGTAAATAGGTCGTAATCGATGGTGTATAACTCAGGTAATCGGCTTTCCCACAATCCATGAATACCCACTTGATTTGTTTTTTGACCGTTGTAATTGGATGTGGCGTGCAATGGGACATGACAATCGCCAACATAATGTCCAAGATCTGCACTCAATTTTAATATTTTGCTGCTGTTTTTTTCCTTAAAGGCTTCAGTTAATTGATACATCACAAATTGAATTTGCCAAGGCACTATGCCATGTTGTTTTACTGTGTCTTCACCAAATTTTTCACAAGCTGATTTGTAATATTTGGGTATGGTATCAAGAGGTGCTTTTTTCTCATAAAAATCACCATCTAAAAAATGCCGACAAGCTTCTTCGGCAATTAAATACCTTCTTTTATCAGCATCTACTGCATGCGATTTAATGTAATCTACATGCAATTTGTAAAAACCAAACAATGGTTTTGGTAAGGTATAAACAGCAGTTTCATTGATTAATTTGTGAGCATAAAATCCCCATGCGTTTATTTTTTGTGCATTTATGATTAGTGCTATAAGCATCAACAATCTCATCTAGAACAAAAGTAATATTTTTTTCTTATATTTGTCATACTTAAGGAATTAAAATGAAATTAAGAATATTTTTTTTGTTGTTACTATCCATTGGTTCTCTTCAAGCATACTCTAATCAATACGATTCGTTGTTTCAAATGTATATGAGTACTCCTTTTAGGTTTAAGACAACATATTTTTCTTTTCCAAATGTTATTTCTTCATATAAAACTCACACTGGTTTGAATATTGTATCAAGGATCATTAATATAGAACATGGTGAATTAGAATTAAAAGAATTGATTGATAATCTTAAACCAATTGCTTATTCTTTATCATTAAAAGTTAAAAGCAATCAAAAAAATAAATTAATTCTAAAAGAGTTAAGCAGTTCGATTTTAAACAATGCAATTTGTTT
>CAYVDH010000053.1:0-19856 GCA_964450355.1 uncultured Flavobacteriaceae bacterium | reverse complement strand
AAATAGCATTGCTATTCCTGCATCATAAAATCTTGCGAGGACTCTTGATTTTATTGCCTTTTTTATTTTATTCATGAATTTAATTTAAAATTATTGCATTCATTAGCTCGCAAGCTCGGTTCATAACTAAACCTAATGCGGAATCTAGGTTGAATATTTTTATTTGGTATGTTCTTAAAATAATCTTTAAATTTCATACTATTTTTATTCTTTTTTCGTTACAATAACATACATGATTAAACATCTACTCTTATTATTATTATTTATAATCAGCTTTCAAACCTTGTATTCACAAGCTGTATGTATAGAGGATTACGAAGGCAATTGCATAGCTAAAGGCGAATTTAAAAATGTGAAAATAAAAACAACTTATGGTGCAAAAATGAATGTTCAACTCAGAACTGGTAAATGGGAATTTTACAACATTGAGAGCACTTTGATAGCCAAAGGATTGTACACTATAGACAACAATGTTCAAATGAAGAATGAAGAATGGCTTTATTACAATAAATCTGGAGAATTGATGATGAAAAGAATGTATAAAGACAATAGACTTATAAGTACTATATACGTAGGGACAGGAGATATTGAATTTGAGGGTGACACCATTTCTATCAATGAGGATTCATTTGCAAATTACCTGGTCAATCTAAAAAAAGGTGTTATCAATTATACTTTTTCAACAGCTGAAAATCAAATTAAATATGGCGACCCAATGAATGATGCCTACATGCAATACAAACAAAAAGAATTGGAAAACGAACAAAAACCAGTAACCGAGGAAGACATCATCAATCAATTCCCTTTGATAAAATCTACATTAAACATTAAAAGATGGAATGTAAACACCCCTAATAACTTAATACAAAATGGCGACTTTGAAATGAGCAGCATGAACATGGAACCAGGTCATACCAGTCAAATAAAACCTATAAGCGATAGGTACGCAAATTATTGGGGCAGTTCTAATGAAACCCCTGATATTTTTAAAACAGCAGGCAATTGTTATGGTGGGTATAGAGTGTTTGGCGTTAACTACGAGGTGTTGCGCAATCAATTAAAAAGCCCTTTGATTGCCGGAAAAAAATATTGTTTACAGTTTCAACTCAAATTAAAAAGAGAAAATCAATTTTCGGTTAATGGGGTATCAGTATGTGTGAGTGAAAAATTGTATCAAATCAAAAATTCAGATGAAGCAAAACAAGTTGGCATTGTGATGCAAACACATCCTGATATTTCCTTGTGTTTAAGAGACAATTGGATGACCATTTCAGGTAGCTTTGTTGCCACTGGAAACGAAAAATATTTATACATTGGAAATTTTACTGAAAGCAAAGAATTTAGAATTGATAAACTAGATAAAAGAGGTTCAGATTATGCAGATGAAATTTATTACTACATAGATGATGTGGTATTGATAGAAGAAAAAGAAAACAGCATTTGCCCTTGCAATGTATCTGGTTGTGAGCTTAAGAAAGAGGAAATTACTACCCCTGAATTGAGCCAAACATTTACCAATATTGAAGTTGGAAAAGTCCTGATATTAAATAACATTCAATTCAATACAAACGAATCCATTTTATTAGAAAGCTCATACAGCACGTTAGATAGCGTTTATTATATGCTGGAACAACATCCTAACATGAAAATTGAAATTACAGGTCATACCGATAACAAGGGAAATGCCTCTGCCAATTTAACTCTATCAGAGAACAGAGCTTTTACAGTGGTGATGTATCTAGTTGACAAAGGCATTGATCAATCAAGATTGACATACAAAGGAAAAGGGCAAACAAGTCCAATTGACGATAACAATACTGAGCAAGGCAGATTCAACAACAGAAGAGTTGAATTTAAGATATTGGAAATTTAGACATTTTTTGATTTGGGGATTTGGGGATTTTGGGATTTTATTCAATCCTTAAAAAATCTTTCATCTCAAGCATTTTCTTGGTTTTATACTTTGAAATATCGCTGCATTTTCTTCATCATAAAATCTTTCGAGGATACTTGAAATTTTCTATGTCCGCCTATTTAGGAGCTTTTTTTACCCATATCACAAACCTTAATGCGGAATCTGGGTTTAACAATTTAACAATTCAACTATAAAACAACATAACAATTCCTCCTTAATCCTTAGTTCTAAATTCTTCGTTTTCCCTGTTTACAAATAACTCTTTTTCCAACAAAAAAGCCACCGATATTTTCAGTGGCTTTTGAATATTGAAATAATTTAATTTCTTATTGTTTTGTAATTTTAAATTGGTGCAATACATTGTTATCCATTACATAAATAACATACACTCCAGTACTTAAACTGGATAAATTCAAACCATTTTTGATGTCGCTTGAACTAAGTACTGATGTCCCTTTGCTATCGAATACTTTCACATTGGCATTACTGCTTTGTAAGTTGTTAAAATAAAGGATATCATTAGAAGGGTTAGGATACACTGTGATGTAAGAATTATTTACTTTGTTTACAGAACTCACTTGTACTTTGCCTTGCATGTGTTGAACACTTCTTGCAACTGTATCATTGTTTTGGTAACTGTAGGTCATCAATGGAAATCCATAATCCTCTAGATTAGACCACCATGACACATCGTAATATTTATTTACCTCTGGGGAAATCCCTAAAAAGCTGTAGTAAGCTGGTGAAACTGTTGCCCAATTTCCATTCACATGGATTTCGTACACATCTGATCTAGTATCAAGATCTTCCATCATGATAGCATCTACCATCACATTACCTACTAATTTTACTTGTCCCCATCCTTTACCAGTTTTAGTATTTATTGTTTTCACTTTATATCTTAATGAATCTAACATTGGTGCTGGACCTGGACCATCAGGATCTATACCTAAGTAATTCGTATAAAGTGTTTCAATGCTAGAATCTTTGTATAATGAATTATAAGTCATTGGAAATTTGATGATGTCTGATTTACTTTCATAAACTGCTAATGGACCCGAACCAGAATCTTCAACAATACCTTCAATATTTAATAAAGAAGTAGATTTTTTCAATAAAATCCAAGAGCCTACTTCACTAGAAAATGTTAAAACTAAATTCGCATTTGGTAATATTGTATCGAACTCAGGTAACCAACCTTTATTAAAAAACCTTAAGGTATCTGGGTCTAATTGTTTTAAAGTTGAAAAATCCCATGTTTTGTTGGCTCCACCCGTAAATAATTTTATTTTAGAAGTGTCATTGTATTGAGTAATGACTCTACCAGTTAATGCTAAGGAGCTTCCGTCAATTGTAATTTGCGCTTTCACTGAAAACACAAATAAAATGAACAATGTTAGTAATATTTTATTTTTCATGCGGCAAATTTAACCTTTTTTTAACAATTCGATGACCAATGGGTTGTTTTTAATCTTAGTATCTATGTTTTTATCGATTATTTCATTGATTACTTTTTCATTAAAATACCCTTGTTTCAAAGCTCTCGAATAAGGTGTAGTACTGAATGTTACCAGTTCATACTGACTTTTAAAAAACTCAGGATAATTAAGAACCAAATCATGTTCAACTTGTTTAAATTTCATAAACTCAGGTCTTCCAACCAAATCCCTCATTTCTACAAAGTTTTTACAAGCTAAATCTGCTATTGCATTAGCATTTTCTATTCTTGCTTGTTGATATTCATCTAAAATCAAATCCCAGTTAGGGTAATGTTTTTCTATTAATTCATCTAACTCACTTACATCTTCGAAACTGCAATTCATTCCTTGACCATAAAATGGGATGATGGCGTGAGCAGCATCTCCAACTAATGCAAATTTATTTTTAACCCAAGGTGCACATTTTACAGTGACTAAATTTCCAATTGGATTTTCAAAAAAATCATGAATTAAATTTGGCATTAATGGAATGGCATCAGGGAAATACTGTTTGAAAAAATCCATGACTTGCTCTTCTGTTTTCAAATTTTCAAAACTCTTTTCGCCTTCGTAACCTAAAAACAATGTACAAGTAAAACTGCCATCTAAATTAGGCAATGCAATCATCATGAATTCTCCCCTAGGCCATATATGCAATGCATTTTTTTCAATTTGAAATTTCAATTCTTCGCCCGGAACAATCTCTAATTCTTTGTATCCATAGTTTTCATAAGTTTGTGAATAGTTGAATCTAATATTTTTTTGCATTTCAGAGCGGATGGCAGAAAAAGCACCATCGGTTCCAAACATGATATCTCCTTTCACTTCTACTGTGGAATTGTCTTTCTTTTTAAACAGAGCAGTGTTATTGTTTAAATCAGCATCAATACATGTATAATCAAAAAACAAGGACACATTCTCGTGTTCATCGGCTAATTCTAACAATTTCAAATTCAAACCACCTCTTGATACCGAATTGATGTATTGTCCTTCTAATCCATAGGGTTGATAGGTTAACTCTCCTTTTACATTGTGCATCATTCTACCGTTCATAGGTATGGCTTCATTTAACACTTTTTCGTCTAATCCTACTTTTTTGAGGGCTTCTATTCCTCTTAAAGACAAAGCTAAATTGATAGAACGCCCTCCAACATAACCTTCTACTCTCATATCAGGTCTGCGTTCGTATAATTCAACTTTAAAACCTCTTTTAGCAAGGCATATTGCCAATAGTGAGCCACTAAGACCACCTCCTACCAGTACTATTTTTTCTTTCATTTTTTTTCTAATTCTAAATATTTATCTATGATATTATGCATTAAATACAACACAGGAGTAATTAATATTGCGATTGTAAATTTATAAATGTAATTAACTATGCAAATGGCTAATACCAATTTAAAGGGAAAACCTGCTCCTATGTAAAATGCAATAAACAACACCAAAAAACTATCTATCAATTGAGATACCAACGTACTACCTGTACTGCGCAACCACAAGTATTTATCGCTTGTTATATTTTTAATCCATGTAAAAACAGCGACATCCACAATTTGACCAACTAAAAATGCGACCAATGAACCAAGGATGATCCACAACCCTTGTCCAAATACTTGCTTGTAAGCGAGCTGCATATCTGGAATGCCTATTTTGACACCTTCATTTAACCAAAAATCTGCTGGCGAGGCACCAATTGAAAAATAAACCATGACAAAAGCATATGAAATAACCAATACAGCTATGTTTGTTATTCTTTTCACACCATCTTTGCCAAAATACTCATTGATAATATCTGTTAAAACAAATACAACAGGCCATAACAATACTCCACAAGTTAAATTGAATGGTAAATTAAAACCAAAGATGTTTATATTGAATGGTTTTATTCCCAAAGTTGACTCTAAGGAAAAAATTTTACTACCTATAAATTCAGCTAATAGAGCATTTGCAATAAAAAATACACATAAAATTAAATATAACTTTTGTTTTTTATCCATTATTGCTATTGAACTGAATCGATGATGTCGTATTTGGTAATGATATGAACATTACCCCCTAGGTCGTTTAACAATACAGCTTGATTATTTTTATTGATTAATTTTGACACTTCTGATATTGGGGTGTTGGATTTCACAAAAGGAAATGGAGGCAACATGATGTCCTTAACTTGAGCTGTTTTTTTATCAGGAAATTCAATTAAAGTTTCAAATAAATCTGAATCATTTAATGAACCAGTATAAACACCATTGCTCAACACAGGAATTTGTGAGACTTCATATTTTTTCATTAATTCATATGCCTGCATTACTGTATCTTCTTCTTTTACTGTTAATAGTTTTAAGTTCTTGTGTTTTTGAACTAAATCCAATGCAATTAAAGGTTTTTTACTCTCTAAAAACCCTCTGTCTCTCATCCAGTCTTCGTTGAACATTTTCCCTAAATAACGTGTGCCATGGTCATGAAAAATCACCACCACCAAGTCGTCTTTGGTTAATTTATCTTTCATTTGCAACAAACCTCCTATGGCTGAACCAGCGCTGTTTCCTGCAAAAATCCCTTCCATTCTTGGAATCAATCTAGTATAAATGGCAGCATCTTTATCTGTTACTTTTTCAAAATGATCAATGATAGAAAAATCCACATTTTTAGGTAAAAAATCTTCGCCAATTCCCTCTGTGATGTAGGGATAAATTTCATTTTTGTCAAACTCACCAGTTTCTTTGTATTTTTTAAACACTGAGCCGTAAGTATCTATGCCCCAAATTTTGATGTTTGGATTCTTTTCTTTTAAATATTTTCCAGTACCACAAATGGTTCCTCCTGTGCCTACACCAACAACTAAATGGGTGATTTTTCCATCAGTTTGTTCCCAAATTTCAGGTCCAGTTTGTTCATAATGTGCTAATGAATTGCTTAAATTATCGTATTGATTAGGTTTCCAACTGTTTGGAATTTCTTCAACCAAACGAGAAGAAACTGAATAATAAGAACGAGGGTCTTCAGGTTCAACATCAGTAGGACAAACAATCACTTCAGCACCGAAGGCTTTGAGGGCATCTACCTTTTCTTTGCTTTGTTTATCGGTGGTTGTAAATATACAATGATAGCCTTTAATTACCGCAGCTATAGCCAAACCCATGCCTGTGTTTCCGCTAGTTCCTTCGATGATGGTACCTCCGGGTTTTAAGGCTCCGCTTTTTTCAGCATCCTCTATCATTTTAAGAGCCATTCGGTCTTTGATGCTATTACCCGGATTAGTAGTTTCTATTTTAGCTAATACAGTACATGGTAGATCTTTTACAATCTGATTTAACTTCACCATTGGTGTATTACCAATAGTTTGCAGTATGTTTTCAAAATAAGCCATAGGGCAAAAATAAGTCAAAAACTGATTAAGATGATTAAAACATTTAACAATTTTCCCCGCTAATTGTTTAAATGTTTTTATATCTATATTTCATTTTATTGAGCTAAAGTTATTCTTTTGCCATTCTCTTAGTCGCCATGTTAGATAAAATAAAATACATTCAAAATCACACAAACATCAATGAGAAATACATACAAGCAGTTATTCAATTAAACTCCGAAGGCTCTACCATTGCCTTTATTGCGCGGTATAGAAAAGATAAAACTGGCAACATGGATGAAATAAACATTGCTCAAATAATCAAACTTGAACACCAATTTGATGAACTATTAAAAAGGAAAACCTTTATAATCGAAAGCATTACTGAACAAAACAAATTGACCGATGATTTAAAAAAGAACATTGATAATTGCTGGGACAAGGACTTATTAGAAGATTTGTATTTGCCATACAAACAAAGAAAAAAAACCAAAGCAGATATAGCAATTGAAAATGGTCTTGAACCACTTGCAAAAATTATTTTAGCACAAAAAGAAACCGATATAGAATACAAAGCACAAAGGTATATCAATGATAAAATAAAAACCGTTGAAAATGCCATTGAAGGAGCAAGTGACATTGTAGCACAATGGATTTCTGATGATGCTGAAACCAGAAACATGTTGAGACAACGATTTGAACAACATGCCTTTATTTACACCAAGGTAATTAAATTCAAAGATAAAACAAAAGAACAAGAAGCTGACAAATACAAAGATTATTTTAATTATTCTGAAAAAGCAGCAAATGCTCCTTCACATCGCATCTTGGCTATCATGCGGGCTTATGATGAAGGGTATTTAAAACTTTCCATTGAACCCGATGAAGAAAAAACTTTAGAAGCATTAGATAGAAAATGGATTAATCGATACAGCAATACAGAAAAACTGATGTTGGACATCACCAAGGATGCCTATAAAAGATTGATTCAACCATCGCTTGAGAATGAATGGAAAACTAAGTTATTTGAAAAAGCAGAGCAAGATGCCATTCAGATTTTTGCTAACAATTTACAACAATTGTTGTTATCTGCACCTTTAGGAAATAAGAGAATAATGGCTATTGACCCTGGCATCAGGACTGGTTGTAAAACAGTGTGTCAAAATGAACTTGGCCAATTGTTACACCACACTGTATTGTATTTCAACCAAAGCAGTGACATGGAAAAATCAAGACTTGCCATGAATGAAATGATTACTAAATACAACATCAAAGCCATTGCTATAGGAAATGGAACAGCTGGAAGAGATACTGCGGATTGGGTAAAAAACCAACAATTCAAATTGCCCGTGTATTTGGTGAATGAGGATGGAGCATCAGTATATTCTGTGTCAGAAATTGCCCGAAAAGAATTTCCAGATCATGATGTAACTGTTAGAGGAGCCGTAAGTATTGGACGGAGATTGATGGACCCCTTAGCTGAATTGGTAAAAATAGATGCGAAAAGCATTGGTGTAGGTCAATACCAACACGATGTCAATCAAAACAAACTAAAACAAGCACTGGATGAGACAGTAGCTATATGTGTAAATAGAGTTGGTGTCAACTTAAATACAGCTGGTGAAGAATTATTAACACACGTGTCAGGATTAGGACCAATATTAGCCAAAAACATAATAAAATTCAGAGATGAAAAAGGTGGATTTAAAAGCCGTGAAGAATTAAAAAAAGTAACACGATTAGGCGACAAAGCTTATGAACAATGTGCTGGTTTTTTGAAAATTACCGAAGCTGAAAACCCTTTGGATAGCAGCAGTGTTCATCCTGAACAATATCAAAATGTGGCATGGATGGCTAAAACAGTAGGCATGGATTTAAAACAGTTAATAGGAAATGAAAATGAGGTAAAAAAACTTCATTCGTTGACTGATTTAAAAGAAAAAATTGGAGAATTTACTTTTAATGACATTTTAAAAGAATTGGCTAAACCCGGATTAGATCCGAGGGATTCTATTGAAGAAAACATATTTGAAGACAACATTCGAAAAATTGAAGATTTAAAAGTGGGTATGAAAATTAAAGGCATAGTTAGCAACATCACCAATTTTGGCGCTTTCATTGACATTGGAATTAAGCAAAGTGGATTATTACACATTTCAGAAATGGCTAATCAATTTGTTAGAAACCCAAATGATGTAGTGAAATTAAATCAAGTATTGACTTTGAAAGTAAAAGAAATAGATGTCAGTAGGAACAGAATAGCATTGAGTTTAAAAGATTAGTTTAACTTGATGATGTTGCCATTTTTTATTTGATAAGAAATGCCATCTAATTTGAATTTTTCACCTTCTATTTTGAGGCACAAATCAAGTAAATCATTTTCCATGGTGTGAATGCTTCCTTTGTTTTTTCTTATCATTTCTAAATAGGCTAAATTGATTCCATTAGATGCTCCACACAAAATCAATCTTAAAGGCACTTTCACTTTTGATAACAAAATTAAATCACGAGGAGTGGCATTGTTATCTGCAATCATAATGACTTCTTTCACTTTAGGATTGTTTTTGAGTCCTTTTATTACAGCCTCTATGTTGTTTTCTGGGGCATCACCTCCTCCTCCACTTGTCATGGCAGTGTTTAATGTTTGAGATAAAGAATCAAAATCTTTGGTATTGACATAATAAATGCCACCCACTTCTCCAGTTTTTTTCAAGAAATCTGCAGAATTGTCCCCATCGTTAAAAAAGACAAAATCAAAATTGCCTTGTTTGGCATTTAAATGCAATTTGTGCCACAACTTAAATTGAGCTAAATATGGGTACATACTTCCAGTTACATCTGTGGCTATCAAACAATTTTTCCATTGTTTATTTCTTTCAAAAGCTCTTAATACAACATCGTCAGATAAATTAGAATACAAATTGTGTGTTTTTTTGGAACTTGTATCCTTGTATTCACATTTAATTGATGTTGTTCTTTGATATAAAAATTTATCCAAATCAAATGCTTGATTGTTTGGTAAAATTGGAGTTTGAATCACATCTAACTTCACATTATTTTCCATCATAGTTAATTGAAGATTGACTTTCGTCTCAATTTTTTTTCCTAAATACCTTGCTGGAATAATTCTCAATTCTTTATTTAATATTTTCAACGCTTTTGTTTCTTCTTTTGATAAACTTTCTGGGGTTTCTGCCACTAATTCCCCAGCTAGGTTAATGATTAAATCCATTTTCAAATCTTTGATGTTTTTGTTTTTTTTAGTCAAAGTTTTAGCTAATTTTCTTTTATTTTCATCATTAAATCCGCTTATTCTTGAAAGTCTGTTACTTGTAATATTTTTTACTTCATGAATGGTGTCACATGTTTTTATGTATGTCAATTTCTTCTCTGCAATTAAAGAATCCATTTTTTCATCATTTAAATACTTAGCTTCGTATATTGTTAGGTAATCATCTAACATGGTAGTTTCAAATTTTACTGTGGATGATTCAGGTTTAAGACTAATGACAAAACCATGAAAAAGCTGATTACAATCCTCTGGACTTGAACAACCTGTTTGTTCTATCCAATACCATTTAATGCTTTTATTGTCTTTGAGTGCGGGAATGCTGGCATACAATTTATCTAATCTTTGAGCATTGAGCTCTAATTGATTAAAATCATCACTTAACTTGTATTTTGTATATACCAATGAGATGGAAGCAATTTGATCTACTTTAATTCTTTCTAATTTGTTTTTAGGAATAGAACCATTGAATCCCATTTCTAAAACAATGGTGTAATCATCATCGTTTACAGTTAATTTAGGTGTAGAGATTCTGCTTACTTTATTGTCTTTTACTAGTTCTGTATTGGTTTGAGCTATTAAATTAAAGGCATAAAAAACACCTATGAACATTAAAACAATTGATTTCATAATCTTGTAATTTAATCATGTAACGTAAAATATGTCATTTTGTTACAAGTAAAACAAAAAAAAAGCACAGATTTAATTTCTGTGCTTTAAGGATTATCAATCTTCTTCTTTTTTCAATTTTGCCTTTTCAGAGGATTTGTTATTTGGTTTTGATTTAGCTTTATCGGATTTTCCTTTTTTATTCTCAACACCTTTGTGTTTATGTGTTGAATCTTGTCTATGTTCCTCACTTTTTCCTTTGTTTTTGTAATTTGGATTTTTTACTTTGTTTGAATCTGCAGGATTGTGTTTCTCTTTGTATTTCTTTTCAAATTTTACAGTATCATTTTTGTGCTCTTTTGATTTGTGATGTTGTTTAACTTTATCATTTGATTGAGCATTCATTGTATTATCTATTCCTAAGAAGATAAATAACACTAAAAAAAGTTTAATTGAATTTTTCATACAATATGAAAATCAAATAACATGCCAAAAAATTATTTCTTTTGAAATATGGCTCTAATTACCGAACCTTTACCTTTGTGATATCCACCTTCAGCTAATTCATAAACTATAGATTCACATAATTTTATATCAAATTCTTGATATATTTCTAAAAGTTCATCTTCGGAAAAAAGCATGTCTATTTTTGATGGACCACCTACCTGAGGATTGATAGAATTGTATTCGATGTGTTGTTTATTGAACACTTCGATTATTACTGTTCCACCAGGCTTAAGAAATTGATTGAGAAATCTATAAAACTCTTTATTTTTCTTATCTGGGAAATGAACAAATACAAAAACTAAAGCATCAAAAAATTCGGGTTTATAATTGACATTTAAAATATCATTTACTTCATATTGTATATTGACCTTGTTTTTTATTGCTAATTGTTCTGCTTTTATTTTTCCTTGATTGCTGATATCAAATGCATACACATCCCAACCAAGTGAAGCAGCAAACACCGAATTTCTACCTTCGCCATCAGCAGGAAACAATATTTTACCTTTAGATAAACTTGGCAACACTTCTTTTATAAATTCATTAGCCTCTTCTCCATAAGCATAGTCATTTTCCTTGTATCTATTGTCCCAAAACTCAGAATTCATGATTCAAAAATAAAAAAAGGAATTGACTTTCAATCAACTCCTTTTAATATATTCCATCTTTTTAGAGCATTATTTTATTTGCCATTCAATCAATTCTGATTTTTGGTTGCTGTATTGAATGCTTAAATACACTTTATCTGGCGCTGGTTTTACATTGTTAGTCATTATCATTGTTTTAATATCTTTTAAGTTAAAACAAACATTTTTCGTAAAATACGCTTGACAAATAGGTAAATCTGATGGTTGCACTACTTTAACAGGTATGATGTCTTTAGGTCCCATTCCTTTCAAATAAACATCCTTGTTGTAAGCTAAAACAAGGTTTTTAAATTCATTGTTATCACAACCGCTGTAACCACAATTCATTGTCAATTGATCATTGGATACAACTGCTTTTTCTAACCCACAATTTAATTTTTCATAATCATTCATTTCATTACTACACTTGTTGCAATCATTGTCATTGGATTGATTTATTTCTTTTACAGTACAAAGATTAATACAGACACGATTTCCATAAGGAATACAACCTCCAGGACGAATTCCATTTTTATTGTCAAAACATCCATCTTCACAAGCCACTTCATCGTATGTTACTTCATATTCTCTGTTCGTCTTTAATTCTTTGGTGTAATTTTGCCAATTATTAATGTAAACTGTTCTATTGTTTGACATTTGAATTGCATTTCCCATGTCATCAAGAACTCTAAGCTTCATGGTTTTGCAACATTTGCAATAAGGGTCTTTTTCCTTTTCAGGTTTTACTGGTTTTTTACAAGAATTTAAACTAATAATCACTAAAATCAGTGACATTAATACAACATTTAATTTGATTGATTTTTTCATGGTACTTTCTTTTTATCTATTCCTTTAGACTTACTATAAATTTAATTTGTTGGAAAAATAAATCATAAAAGTTTATTTTGACCCCATGAAACTCATTTTAATTCACGGAGCGCTCAATAACTCAAATGAGTTCGACCAATTTACAAAGCTATTTACAAATGAAGTTCATTTGTTAAAAATAAATTTACAAGGGCATGATGTGGATTCTAGTCCCATGAAATACGAGCTCATGCTCAACCAACTTGCAAAAAACATCAATGAATTGACAGGAGAATACCATGTATTAGGCTATTCTTTAGGAGGTTATTTAGCTCTGCATGCATGTGCTATGAAATTAATTCATCCAAAATCCATTACCACAGTAGCAACTAAACTATTATGGGACAATGAGGTGATGGAAAAACAAAAAGCTCAACTAAACGAAGAGCAATTAAGATTAAAAGCTCCTGATTATTTAGAAAAACTAAAACTTAAATTCAATAAACCTGTTGACCAAGTTTTAAATGAAACATTAGAATTGATGCAAGAAATCACTGATCAACAATTTTTAAATCTAAAAACTCTTGCAGAAATCAATTGTAAAGTGTCTTTATGCAGAGGAGATAAGGATTATTTTGTAAACGAAAAAGACATTCAATTTGGAATAGAAAACATTAAGCTATCTAAACAATTTAAAATCAAAGATTCAGCACATTTATTTTCAAAAATAAATTTGAATGAGCTATATAGCAAGTGGATGGAATTTATTAACTAAAAAACTACAAATTCCCTCTGTTGGCTTGTTCTCTTTCAATGGCTTCAAACAAGGCTTTGAAATTACCAGCACCAAATGATTTTGCACCTTTTCTTTGAATGATTTCTATAAATAAAGTTGGTCTATCTTCCAAGGGTTTAGTGAACAATTGAAGCAAATAACCTTCTTCGTCTCTATCTACTAAAATGCCCAATTCTCTTAAAGGGGCAATGTCTTCATCTATTTTACCTACACGGTCTAATAAATCATCGTAATAATTAGAAGGCACTCTTAAAAAATCTACTCCTCTTGCCATTAATTTACGAACAGTATCTACAATATCGTTGGTAGCTATCGCAATATGTTGTACACCTTCACCTTCATAAAAATCTAAGTATTCTTCAATTTGTGATTTCTTTTTACCTTCGGCTGGTTCGTTGATTGGAAATTTAACATAACCATTGCCATTGCTCATCACTTTGCTCATCAAAGCTGAATATTCTGTTGATATTTGTTTGTCGTCAAAAGTTAAAATGTTTTTAAAACCCATCACCTCTTCATACCATTTCACTGTTTCGTTCATTCTGCCCCAGCCTACATTTCCAACACAGTGATCAACATACAACAACCCAACAGGATCGGGATTGTAGTTGCTTTCCCATTTTTGATAACCCGGCATGAATAATCCATTGTAATTTTTTCTTTCAACAAACATGTGAACTGTTTCGCCATAGGTATATATTCCACTTGTTTTGATTTCACCATGTTCGTCTGAAAGTGTTACAGGTTCAGCATAAGATTTAGCACCTCTTTTTATTGTTTGCTCATAGGCATCATAGGCATCGTCCACCCATAAAGCCAATATTTTCACACCATCTCCATGTTTTTTGATGTGTTCAGAAATTGGGTGTTCCGATTTTAGAGGAGTTGTTAACACCAATCTGATTTTGTTTTGAATAAGCACATAACTTGCTTTGTCTTTTACACCGGTTTCTGGTCCTGCATAAGCTAGGCTTTGAAAACCAAAAGCTGTTTTGTAAAAATGAGCAGCTTGTTTGGCGTTACCTACATATAATTCAATGTAATCGGTACCGTTTAGAGGTAAAAAATCATTTAAAGTATCTTTTTTTAGTTCGTTGATTAGAGTATCCATTTTTAAAATATGGGCAAAAATAAATAAAAATAAGTATAGAAATTCTATATTTTTGCCAAAAAAAAGAAAATATAATGAGCAAAGGCCCTATTTCAAATTTTATTGAACACCACTACAGACACTTTAATGCTGCCGCATTGATGGATGCAGCTAAAGGTTACGAAACCCACTTAAACGAAGGTGGTAAAATGATGATTACACTTGCAGGAGCTATGAGTACTGCTGAACTTGGATTAAGCTTGGCAGAAATGATAAGACAAGACAAAGTAGCTATTATCAGCTGTACAGGTGCTAATCTTGAAGAAGACATCATGAATTTAGTGGCTCATAGCCATTATAAAAGAGTGCCTAATTACAGAGATTTAAGCCCTCAAGAAGAATGGGATTTATTAGAAAATCATTACAACCGTGTAACAGATACTTGCATACCAGAAGAAGAAGCTTTCAGAAGATTACAACAACACATACACAAATTGTGGAAAGATGCTGACGACAAAGGTGAAAGGTATTTTCCACATGAATACATGTACAAAATGTTATTGAGTGGTGTATTGGAACAATATTATGAAATAGACCCTAAAAACAGTTGGATGTTAGCTGCTGCTGAAAAAAACATTCCTATTGTTGTGCCTGGTTGGGAAGATAGCACCATGGGCAATATTTTTGCTAGCTATGTGATAAAAAATGAGATGAAAGCTACTACCATGAAAAGCGGAATTGAATACATGGTGTGGTTAGCAGATTGGTATAGAAACAACTCCTCTGGAAAAGGTGTTGGATTTTTTCAAATAGGTGGTGGTATTGCTGGTGACTTCCCTATTTGTGTTGTGCCAATGATGTATCAAGATTTAGAATGGCACGATGTTCCTTTCTGGAGCTATTTCTGTCAAATTTCTGATTCTACTACAAGCTATGGCTCCTATTCTGGTGCTGTACCTAACGAAAAAATAACTTGGGGAAAACTGGATATACATACCCCTAAATTCATTGTAGAAAGTGATGCTACCATCGTTGCTCCTTTGATTTTTGCTTGGATATTAAATTGGTAATAAATGAAAAAAATAATTATTTTTTCTCTTGTCTTTTTGAGCTCAAAACTCATGTTTTCCCAAGTTACCCAAACACAATTGTACGGAACTTGGTCTCTTGTTGGATTGTGCTCAGAAAACAAAGATTCAGTATTGATTCAATTTGTGAATGACAGCAATGTGCAAAGTGTTTTTCCTTTCAAAGCTACCGAACGATTAAACCCATCAAAAAAAGGCGATGCATTTGACCCAAAACTATTTTTGACCATGATGGCTAACATGATGGTTCAATTTGATAGTGTTAGCTTATTTAAGGAAGGGATTTTTAGCGATTCTACATGTAAAAAGATCAACCATTTAAAAGCTCATAAATATTCATTAAAAGAGAACAATACCTTGTTAAATACAGATAAAAATCCAAGAAGTCCTGTGAGAATACACAAAAGTATATTGTGCATTAGTACATCAAGTGGATTAACCATGTATTTCAGAAAAGTGAGTCAAACACCTTTGTATTAAAATTGACCATTATTTGACTTATTTATTCAAAGTTTTTTGAATATTATTTAAAATAAATCAATTATCTTTGTTAAATGAAACCTTGTTTAATTGCTTTATACTTATTTATTTGTCCTTTTCTTTTTAGTCAACAAACACCAGACAAACCTCAAATCCTAATTTCTTTAAATGGCAGCTATAACCAAAATCATTTATTAGAAATTTTAAATTTAAAATTTTACAAAGCAGAGCCTTTAAACAAAGAAAAAACTTTGTATGGGCTGTATTATAACAACACATTTGAAAACAATGAAAAAGCATTAGAATTTGTTTCTAAATTAAAACAAGTACTAATTGCTCAATACAACTTTCCTATTGAAATGCGCTCCACTATAGCCAATGACCCAAGACGTGGTAGTCAATGGCATTTAGATAAAATCAATGCCCCTAAAACTTGGGATTTAAGCAGAGGCGGAGTAACTAGAAATGGCGACAGCATAGTGATTGCTGTCATAGACGAAGGGATTCATACCAATCATCCCGACTTCAAAAACAACATTTGGAAAAACCATGCAGAAGTAGCTAACAACTTAATAGATGATGATGGAAATGGTTTTGTTGACGATGTGTATGGATGGAATTTTATGGGAAGGAACAACGATGTAAGTGATAGCAACAATTATGCTGCAGGACACAGCACACCTATTGCTGGAATCATTGGTGCTAAAGGCAATGACAATGTTGGTATTTGCGGTATCAATTGGAATGTAAAAATGATGTTTGTAAACATTGCAGATTCTGGCAATTTCCCTAATCCTTATGTCAGTGACATCATCAGAGCTTACAGTTATGTATTAACCCAAAGAACCTTATACAACAACAGCAATGGAGAACAAGGGGCTTACGTAGTAGCTACAAATTCAAGTTGGGGAATAGATAAAAAATTTGCTAATCAAGCACCTTTATGGTGTGCCATGTACGATTCCATGGGAAGACAAGGCATCATCAGCATTGGCTCTACTTCTAACAACGATACTTACATCGATATGATAGGTGATTTACCTTCACTTTGTCCTAGTGAACATTTAATAGTAGTCAACAGCACCAATTCCATTGACGGTCATTTTAGTTCAGGTAAAAGCGCTATCAACATTGATATTGCTGCTCCTGGAGCCAGCATTTATTCAACTAGAGCATACACAAAAATAAACATTCAAAATGGATTGTACAGCAACTCATTCTCTGGGACATCGTTTGCTACACCAATGGTAACAGGTAGTGTAGGATTATTGTATAGTTATGCTTGTGCTAAATTGTTAGACACTTTTAAAATCAATCCAGCAAAAGGAAACAGTCTTATCAGGCGTTTTTTAATTGAAGGTGCGGATATACTTCCAGATTTTGGCGACAAAAATGCAAGTTCAGGAAGGCTAAATGTGTTTAAATCCATGCAATTGATGAATCAATATTGCGAAGGCACATTGAGCAATGACATCATCAACATCTACCCCAATATCAAATTGTTTCCAAATCCTAGTCAAGGGACTTTTGAATTGATAACAGAATCTGAAATTAAAACCATAGACATTCATAATAGCATAGGGCAAAAAGCTGAATTCATTTTCATAGATAATCAAATTGAGTTAACACAAAATCAATCTGGAATATATTTTATAACCATACAATACTTGGATGGTTATAAAGAAACTTTGAAATTGATAGTGAATTAATAATAAAATTTCCAAGCAACACCTAACCTAAATCTGCGTGGTGCGGAGGGATAATATGGCGTGGTATAGGAATAATTAGCAAATTGATAATTGCCAAATAACCCATCATTGACATGTTCGGATTTAAAATAAAATCTGGCAGTTTTCACTTCAGCATGAATAAAAACATCAAAAAATGGATACCCTCCTACTTTGTTATTACTTAAATGAAATGATTTTAAAGCAGGGTTGTATTGATTTGCTTGGTATGATGATGTGACTCGCATTTCACTTCCAATTTGTAAAAACAAGGCTTTTTTAAATAGATACGTTTGATAATACAATACAGATTTACTCATCCAATTAGGCAATAAAATGTAATTGTTTCTGGTACTGCTTTTTATTTGATAAGCGAACTGTTGATTGAATTGGAATTTTTTAAGATTAAAATGTTTTTGAACAATGAATTGAGAAATTGCCACTCCTTTTCCACCTTGTTCTACTTGCGAATTTTCATTGAAATACACCAAATTATTGATGGTGTATTGATTGAACTCCAATTTGGTATTCAATTTTGGCAAAGTGTAATTTAAGGCGTTAAGTCTTTCGTTTCTTTGATTCATTTTTTCTAATTTCAAAGACAATAAATTGATGGCAGTTTTATCGAGGGATTGACTGTATTTTATTCTATTACTTACATTGCTCCAATATTGATAATCGGGAGTTCTTACACTGCTTTCAAAATTCGCAGTGAGCTTAAATAATTTCAATGAAGGCAATTTGAATTCATTTTTAATTTTTAAATTGAAATCATTTTGATTGTAACCACTCATGCCATATTGCAAGTTGGAATGGAGATTTAATAAATGATTGGTTTTGATATTCAATTGACCATTGACACTTAAATTGTTGTTGATTAATGTTTGGTAATTTAAATTGTTAGCTGATTGGTAAAACCTGAAATAATCGTAAACAATACCAGCGCTGAAACTAAGCCCTTTTTCTTTATAAGGAGTGAATAACTCAAAAGTGTTTGTATAACATGAAAAGTGAATGCTGTCATTGCTATTGACTTGATAATTATATATCGAATCGTACACATTACTGTTTCCATCATTTTCAAAATCGGTATAGTAATGAGTTTGTTTAGTTGCTTTGAATTTATGTCTAATACCTAATTGATTGATGTAAGGATGCAGAGTATCATCAGATTTTATTCTTTTCAACCAAAATGTTTGAGCTAATTGGTGTTGTCTGTATCTGTCTATGGAATTAGCAGAACTTAGTTCTACTGGAACTGCACTGACTATATTACTTGCTAAATCTCTAAAAAAAGTGTCGGTTACAGCATCTCTGTTAATACCACCATTTTCGGCTTGAATGGCTTTGTTCCATGTAAGTGCAGCTGTGATCATGTACCTTTCTTTTTTACTGATAAAATAACTGCTAATTTGAAGGTTTTTTAGAGAAGTTTTTTGAAAATTATAAAAACCATTGTTAGTGGTGCTGTGGTGTTTAGCTGTAAAATTGAATCTTTTACCAATATTTTGTGTGTGAAGTGCATCAAAGCAGGTCATGCTACCTTGTTGACCAGCCTTACCTTGAGTGTAATAAAAACTAGTGAATGGCAATTTAGTTTGATAAACAACGGCATCCTCTGTTTTGTATAAAAAATCGCCATAAGGATTGTATCCCGGAGAGAATCCAAACTCGGTATTAGGAGTAAACAAAAGATTGAGATAAGGCATAGAAACATCGCCTAAACTTTGTATGGCAATGTTGTTTTTTACTACTCTATTGTATTGAGAATGGTTAAAAAAGCTGCTATCTAAAACGTTAGAAATGGGCGCACCATACTCAAATTCTTTAAGAGAAATGCTGTATGGGTCAACTCTTCGAGCGGTATCAAACACATCATTTTGTTGAGCAGAAGTAAAGGATACTGCCATCAAAAAAACAATTAAGAGTTGATACTTCATTTTGGTGTTAAGGGAGCAAAAGTAATACCAAATATTGATTTTGTAAAAGAATTAAAAACGAAAATGAGCAATCAAAAAATATGGTAAGGAATACACTCTTTCCCTACACGACGCTCTTCCGGTATGCAAATCGGAAGAGCGTCGTGTAGGGAAAGAGTGTA
>CAYVDH010000052.1:0-19912 GCA_964450355.1 uncultured Flavobacteriaceae bacterium | reverse complement strand
TATTTTCGAGATAATCATTTAAATATTTTAAAATATGAACCAAGAAGAAGTATTCCGTTTTGCTCAATTAAGAGCACCCCAAAAAGTTTCATTATCTACAGCATTAATTCCTGATTCAGTATTATGGAATAAGAATTTTGATGAAGCAGTTGCAGCATCTGAAATAACAGCTATTAGAGAAGGTTCTCCACTATTAGTTGAAGACTTAATTGCAGTTAATGCAGGTGATTTTAGAATTCAATATGAAACAATTTGTAATAATTTTCATAATAATACCGCATCTCCAAGGTATATAAAAGATGAAAATGTTTTATATTCTAGTTCTTGGTTTAAAGGATTTGATGCTTTAAATGATTGGATAAATAGCAATTATCATTCTGCTGATAAAAATACATTTGTTGCTAAATTTTTAGAATACACTGGTTCAAATATTTCGGAAATTAATACTGTTGCAACTTACAAAAAGAAAATTTTTAGAGTTTGGGACAATTTAGTTGCTCAAATTATTATACTTAAAAAAGAAATTTTAAGAGAAGAATTGTCTCAGGTAATTAAAGTTTATGAATTTGCTAAAGCAGTTAATAATGCGGCTGTTAATCCACCAATAAATCAAATTTTTAATTTAAGTAATTTTTTAATAATTTTACCAAAGAGTATATTTCCTTTACCTGAAAAAGCGAATAACCCTTTGCCTGCGACTCCACCTGATAATAGTTTTGATTACAATCAACTATCAGCTACTATTTCCAATTATAAAAAAGCAGCAGAAGAATTAAAAACTGTAAAACAATATCAATTACATAACAATTATTCAAATGATATAGCTGTCCCTGTTTATTCAAATTTTAATGCAGAGTTTATACCAACAAATATTTCATTAACACCAATTCAACCTAAAAACAACTTAGTTTCTTCTACTAATTACAATGAAATGTTATCTGTAACAACCAAAGATATTGTTACAGTTGATATCAAAATGCAAAGCAATGCAGTTTATGTAGATCAAGCAATTGAAAGGATTGAAGCAAAAGTTACAAACTTGTTGAGTGCTATGCCAGGTATAGAAGTTTACAATAATGTTAGTGTTTTTGGTGGCGTTGTAAATGAAATTAAACCTTTGTGTGCAGCTACTTTAAATGAAGATCCCTGTGGAAACTATATTGGAATTGAATGGTCTAATAATTCACCAATTATTGAAAGTTTATATGTTGCAGATTTGAAAATTGTAAATAAAAAATTAAAAAGATATGAAAAAGGTGAAATTGCACATATTGAAAACATTTTAAAAAATGAAAAAAGGAGTAGAAAATGGACTAAAACAAATAGAACAAGTGAAACTGTTTCATTGTTCTCTGAAGATTTTTCTGAAAGTATAATTGAAAATACAACCTCTGAATCCACAAATTTATCGTCAGTAAGTACAAGTATTATATCTAAAGATAGTCAATTTAATGCTGGCGCTTCAGTTACAGGCAGTTATGGAGTAGTAAAAGCTTCAATTAGTGCTAATTACAGTAGTTCTAATTCAAATACAAATGCCAATACAAGTGCCTCTAATTTTGCAAAAGAGATAACTACAAGAGCTCAATCAAGAATTCAAAAAAGGGTTTCAGTTACAAGAGCTACTACTAATTTTGAAGAGATTGTTGAACAAATAGAACAAACTTATGATAATATTGGGGATGGAAATAATAATGTTTCAGGTATATATACATGGGTAGATAAAGTTTTTGAATGTAACGTTACTAATTATGGAAAAAGATTAATGTTAGAATTAATTATACCCGAACCTGCTTCATTTTATATTTTTTCTAAATCACAACCAAATGAAGCTACAAAATTACCACCTAAACCAATTGACCCTACTAAGCTAAATCATCCAGTTTTAAAAAATTTAGAAGATCCAACAAATTTTATGACAAATCCTGTAAATAAAATTGAATATTTAAAATGGGCAGCTTTATATGGTGTTAAAAATTTGGATTTACCTCCAAAATCTAAGATTACTGTTTCTAAATCATTTTCTTATCATAGTGGAAGTGGAGACAAATACCATGTAAAAAACGAAGAAATTTCTATTCCTGATGGCTATAAAGCGGTAAAAGCAATTGTGGTTTTAGGAAGTACTTGGGGAGGTTCATCTAATCACTTTTTTATATTGAATATAGGAAAACATGCAATTACTAAAAAAGATGGAACTAACGAAGTAGCTTTAGATGGAGAAACAGTTTCTGTACCTTTTTCATTTTTTGCTTTTAGTATGAATGGATATTTCATTAATTTTCAAATTGAATGTGCGCCAACAGAAGAATTAATTAATGAGTGGAATCTTAAAGCATACAATGCCATTATTTCAAAATATGAAAAAGATTTAGAAGATTTTAATAATGCAATAGAAAATGCAGCGGAAGTTTTTAGTTTCGATTCTAATGGAGTTGTAGGCGAAGAAGTAATGAAAAATGAATTGAAAAAACGAAGCATTGAAATGCTAAGCCAACAAAGGTTTGAAAGTTTTGATAGTACCATTAACAAACAAGGTGAAAATAAATATCCAGAAATAGATTTTGGTAAAGTAAGGGAAGATGCTAAAAACATTAAATTCTTCGAAAATGCTTTTGAATGGAATAACATGACTTACGAATTTATGCCATATTTTTGGGGAAGGAAACCTAGGTGGTTAACTTTAATGAAATTTGAAGGTGCTGATTTAAATTTTACACAATTTATGCAAGCAGGCGCTTCTAGAGTAGTTATTCCTGTTAGATTAGAATATTCTAAAACAATTTTAAATTATATTAATACTGGTCAAATTGCCTATGTTTTTGGGGATTTTGTTTCACCTGAGCATCATCAATTATTGCTTGAATTAAGAGATCCAGTTCCAACAATAAACCCTAATGAAGAAGAAAAATGGGAAATTAAAATACCAACAACTCAAATATATTTAGACAACCCTGACACAGCTTTGCCTGTTTATTTTTCATAATTTATGGCATTAAAAAATAAAAAATGGTATTCAAACCTTGATGATTTTATATTTAGTGATGTTGCAAAAGATAAAAACAAAGAAAATGAAAAATTAAAAGAGATTGAGTATTTGTGTTTAGAGGGAGGCGGAGGAAAAGGCAACGTTTATGTAGGCGCATTATTAGTCTTAGATGATTTGAAAATAACACCAATTAAAGAAATCAATGGAACTAAATATTCAAACATAAAAGGTATAAGTGGAGCTTCTTCAGGAGCTATAACATGTTTACTGCTTTCAATAGGGTGTAGTGCGAAAGATATCATAGAAGTAACAACCAAACCTGATAAAAACAATAAAAATTCAGGAGAAAGTAAGTCATTATTTTATGATTTTAATCAATTTTTTGAATTTCCATTAGCTGGAATATACAAGGGAGTAAAGTTTAATTCTAATAAAAATGTAAATGAATCGATATATTTTACTCATAGAGCTAAAAAAATTGACCCATTATTTAATTTTAAAAAGAAGGATGTAGAAAATGAAGTAAAAGAACAAATTAAATCTAAAGCTGAAAAAGTTAAATATGGAGAATTTACGTGGGAACAGATTATTGGGGACGATAATTCTAGTCATGATAATTTAAGAAAAGCATTTAAAAAAAGTAAAACTAAAAGACTCCTTTTTAGATTAGGAATAATGTTATTTGTTGCAAGTAATTTAGATATTTTAATCGGGATTATAAAAAAAGTAAAGCCTAATTTGGGTAAAATTTTTACAATAAGTTTTTATACAGGTTTTTTACCACTATTGTCTGGGATTTTATCCAATAACTTTAAAAGACGACAAGGTGAAAAATTTTTGGATTACGGTGCTCGTTTAATTAGAGATTTATTGGAGGTTGTATCTTACATTGGGTTTCTTTTTTATTGGGGTAAAAAAGGAATAAAAAAAATTATAGAATTAACTGGTGGATCTGATAAAGACGAGTTAGAAAGTATTGATGTATTTAAAGAAGATGCTACTAGCCACATAGTAAATACAGGCATGAGTGTTTTACTTGACAGAGGTATTTTAACAGGTGTAAATGTAAGAAGATTTATGGTTAAGCAGATGGCACACTTTCTGCCCCTTAATTTCCCAAACTCAAGTTTTTCATCTGATTGCAATTTGTATTGTCAAATAAATGGAATTGATCAATTAATTGAACAAGAAAAATTAGAACAAGTAGAACTAAATTCTTATGATGTTACAAATCAAAATACAAATGAAACAACTCATTATAATGGTAGTGAATTAAATAGAGATATTGAAAACTTTTTATTTGATAATTTAACAAGAGAAGAACATTTTGCAAAATCTATAACATTTAAGCAATTGTATAAATATACCGATGTGGATTTAAAAGTAATTTCAGTAAATTCCATAACAGGCGAACCAAAAGTTTTTTCAAAAAATGAAACTCCTGATATGTTAGTTGCCGATGCAATTTGCATGAGTATGAGCATTCCTTTTGCCTTTAAACCGACATGTTTTACTGGTGTTGTTGATACTAGTTTGGATTTTAAAGATCCATATAATGAAAGTTATCGTGGTTTGTATGTCGATGGTGGCACTTTAAATAATTTGCCATTACATCTTTTCGATAATTATATAGGTGGAGTCGATTTTAGTGAATTTTTTACAGATAAAGACTATTTGCCATATAATCCTAAAGTATTAGGACTAAGATTAAGTGATAATGAACCAGATGATAAATACAAATCGCACAAAGATCATTCAGATAAACATTATAAGTACGATCATTATTTTAATAAATATTGGGAAAAAAGCAAAAGAAAATTAACAAAAAAAGAAAGAAAAAAACAAATTGTAAAAAAATACAGATTCCCGTCTAATACTGATAAAAAAATGGTAAGAATTACTGATAATCCTTTTGTAACTTTACCTGACCATTTAGGCGATATGTTCAGTACATTAATGTATGGGGCAGAAGAAGGTCAATTTAACAATAATCCTGTTCGTAAACAATTTATAGAACTTTTTTGCTATGATATAGATATATTTTGTTTTAATCCAGAAGTAAATTTAAAAATATTTGCTCAAATACGAGCAGTTGTCAAAACTGCAAGATGGTTGGGTTATTCTAAAGAAAAATTAGAAAAATTAATTAGAGAAAGTTTTCCTGAAGAATTTAATAAAGATGAACCATTTATTTTTAAAAATGTCTTCGAAAATCCTGCAAATGTTATACATTTGGCAAATTACATCAACATGGCGTATGGAAATGAAACTCAGATTAAATACGATGTAAAAGAAACATTGAATATATAGAATTAAATTATTACATTTGAAAAGTAAATTTAGAAATGTTGAAAAAACTTTTTTATATTGTTAGTATTCATATTTTTACAACACAATGTATAGCTCAAGTTGACTATAATAATTGTTATGCAAAATATGATAAAATAAGAGATTCTATAATAGAAGAATTTCATTATTACCAAAACAAAAGGAAGGATTCAACCATCACTGAAAGGGAAGAAATTGAGTTTGACAAAATTCGATTTAAACTGTTTATTAGTAATTTTTTAGATTGGGGTGAAAAAGGCTTTGTCAAAGTAAATACTGACCCTTTTTACAAATATTATGATAGTATGACTAGCATTTTAAAACATTTTGATGAACTAGAATTTGATAAAAGACCAGATGTTGCAGAAAAACTAAAAAAGAGAAAGCCAGACTCAGTGTACATTAAAAAAGAGTATTTTTCCATACCAAAAGAAATAGCCAAAAATACCCGTTTTGGTAATTTAGAAATTGGAAAATCTTTAGATTTATATTATTTAAAACCAATAGTGGTGTTTTATGATACCGCATGGGAACAATCCATTAATTTTGAAACTGGCGAAGGAATAAGCAAATACCCACGTGGTTATCGAAGTTTTTGTGAATGTAAAGATGATCCACTTAAAAGTAGTTATGGTGAATTTTACCCTTCTGAATATGGCCAGTTTGATGATTGCCAATGGAACATGTTTAAATTCAGGTTAGCTTCGGTATATGATATATTAAAAGAAGATATGGATAGAATTGCAGTGAAAGGAAAAGACATGAGATACAACATGTTCAGAAGAATAACAATCACCAGAGAAGAGTGCTATTACACAGTACAATATTATAAAGACATCTTTGAACCAGATAGTCAAAATCAAATGTTAATTTGGTATTCTAATAAATACAAAAACAACAATAAAAACACATTCATGCCTCATTGGGAAAAGGCTTATCTATTGAAAACCACATTAACCAAAAATCCAATGGCAATGTCTTATTCGTATCCACAATGGTTAGATTATTACAGCCATAAATTATGTCAATTAGAGGAAGGTAAAATTGGAGCAAAAAGATTGTATTTGTCTAAAAAATTCCAAAATACACCCCATTTAAGTTCCATGTGGGATAATGGTGTATTTATGGACACATGGCAAATTATGGATTTTGGTGATGATAAACCAGTATGCAGAAGATTTACAGGAGATGGTGATTACATCATGTACCGCAATCCATTAAATACAACTTATTACGAAATGTCTTACAATTACTATTATGAAGGGAATGATGCAAGACCATACTATAAAAGTTATAACAAAAGAAGAAGATTTTTATATTACAGCATCTTGCGTTATCCTGATAGCTCAATTAGAAGAAGAATAGATTATGTAACTCATCAATAAAAAAATATATGAAAAAATTTAATTTACAAACCGTATTTGCTGTAATTTTATTTACATTATTCAGTAGCAATTTAAATGCAACTATTATTAGCAATTTTGACACAACACAAATTTTCACCAACACCACAAACATTGATATTGACAAGGATGGATTATGGGATGTAAAATTATCTCTTCCTACTAATGCAAATGAAATACAAATAGAATTAGCTTATTCAAGTGCTACTAATCATACGCTGTTAAAAGTTAATTCACAACAAGACCCTACACCTATCACTTATGGGAAAAATATAGACATGAATTTGGCAGGTTTATGGGTATATTCTTCTAATGGTTACGGTTTTGTCATTCAAAAATCTGAACTTAATTCGAGTGGAAAATACTTAGGAATTAAACTTAAAAGAGGTAATATTGAATATTGTGCATGGTTGTATCTATTCAGTTACATGGGTGAATTTTGTGGAAGTTATGCATATCAAAACGATGCAAACAGTTGTTTAAAAACTGGAGAAGTACAATTGAATAGTTCAGTTAATTTAGTAAACAATGATATTAATTGCTCTGTTTTTCCAAACCCTGCTAACAATCTTATTTTTATTCAAAATTTGACTTTAAGTGGTTGTTCATTAAAAATTATAGATATGCTAGGTAAAGAAGTGTTAAATCAAGACAGTATCAACAACTTACAAGAAATTGATATTTCTACTCTGAATAATGGTGTGTACCATTATAAAATCATCTATAATGGAATTGAAATTACATCAAAGACATTGGTTAAGCTGTAATTATTTACATGTTTTAATTAAACTGAAATTGAAGTAATGTATTTTTCTTTTGTTTTTTATGTCCTCTAATGAAATAAAAAAATTAAATACACTTGTAGTTGATGACCACCCATTGTACAGGAAAGCTGTTATCGATGTTTTATTTAAATTAGGAGGTTTTGGTATAATTGATGAAGCTGAAAATGGTGAAGTCGCAATTTTAAAATTTAAAGATGTAATTTATGATATTGTATTTTTAGATTTGTGCATGCCAATTCTTGATGGTGAAGAGGTTGCTAAATTCATTAAATCCAATTTCAAAGAAGTAAAAATCATTATATTAACAGGAGTTGAAAGCAAAAGAGTGGTTGTTAATTTATTGAATCTGGGTGTCAATGGTTTTATTCATAAAAATACGGATGAAAATGAAATTAAAAAAGCAATAAATCTTATTTTAGAAGGAAGTCAATATTTAACCCAAGATGTTAAAGATAAATGGATTAATTATTTATTCAGTCAAAAAAATGATGATATAGTTATCCAACAGTTCATCACGGATAGAGAAAAGGAAATAATGAAATTGTTGGCAGATCAATTAACCACCAAAGAAATTGCAGATAAATTGTGTCTCGCTGAAAGCACTATTAATACCCATAAAAAACACATCATGAATAAAATAAATACCGACACTTCATTAGGAATAGTTATGTTTGCTATAAGACATGGCATTTATATACCTTAAACCGTATTTCTTTCATTTCCCACCAGCCAACTCTTTAAGCGCTTTTATTAATGCATCCAACTCTTCAGTACTGGTATATACATTTGGTGTGATGCGGCATCCTTTTACACCCTTTCCATCTATGGCTACAGTGTAAATGTTGTAATTCTTAAACAATTTTTCTGCTAATTCAGCTGGACTTATGCCTTTGATTCCTACATTGGCTATGCCGCATGCTCTCTGCGATTCCGCAGGAGTGTTGATGATGATGTTGTCTATTTCTCTCAGAGGTTTGGTCCAATATTCTTGCAAATACCTCAAGCGATACTCTTTTCGTTTAGCTCCTATTTTATTGTAAAACTCTATGGCATCCAATATGCTCAAGTCCGTATGCACAGGGATAGTGCCAGTGTGATTTAACCTAGCTATGTCATTGCTGTCTAGGTTGGTTTCCGCAAGCAAAGGCCATATTTTATGAATGTGTTTTTTATTGACATACAAAAAACCAGCACCCAATGGAACACTCAGCCATTTGTGCAAGCTACACCCATAGTAATCGCAATTTAAATCCGATAATTTAAAGTCTAAATGGGCAAAAGCATGGGCACCGTCCACCATCACTTCTACATGTTTTCTATGAGCCATGTCTATGATTTTTTTTATCGGCAATACCTGACCGGTAATGTTTATCATGTGGCACACCATGATGAGTTTGGTTTTCTCTGTGATGGCATCTTCATATAATTTCACTATGTCATCATCGCTTTTAGGGTGCAATGGAATGTCTATTATTTTGTTGACTATGCCATGCCTTTTGCTTACTTGATTGAACATGTCTAACATGGCGCCATAATCCTGATTAGCCATGATGGCTTCATCGCCTTGTTGCCAAGGATAACCTGCAATAATCATGTCTAAAGATTCGGTGGTATTGCGAGTAATGATGAGTTCATCGGCTTGGCAACCGGCCAGTTCAGACAGCGCCTTGCTTACCTTTTTTTTGTTATCGAATTGCACAGTACGCATGTAATAAGCCCCTTGTTCGTTCACATCTTTAATGTGGTTCATGTAGGCATTTAATACCTCTTGAGGCTGAATGCAGTAATATCCGTTTTCAAGGTTGATGTACGAGGAGTTCAATTGGTAATTGGCTCTAATGGCTTTCCAAAATGCCTCATCGTTGGGGTAATCGGCATGAGGTTTTATAGTGGGTTTTTTAGTGCCCCAAGCCAGTTTTGTCGAGGAAAATGATAAGCCAAGTACAGCAGTAGATTTTAAGAAAGCTCTTTTATCCATTCTACAAATGTATTGAAATTACAGAATTGGCAAAAGGCATAGCAACACAAAATAGCAAAAAACGATAGAATACTAAAAGCAAAAAAAGGAGAATTAAATAAAACAATTACTTGAATCGGAAGACATCAAAAGGGTGAGGAGATGCTGCCCTAATGATTTCAATAAAAAAAGAAATATTTTTATACTCATGCAACCTTTGTTATTTTTGACAGACTAAGAAGGTAAAAACAGCTTAATATTGTGTCAAACCAAATAGACGATATCATACTGCAATGTAGAGAAAACAAGGCTTGGGCTCAAGAAAAGCTTTTTAAACTCTATGCCCCAAAAATGTTGGGAATATGCCGTAGATACCTAAGTTCTATTGACGATGCCCGCGATGCCATGCAAGATGGTTTTGTGAAAGTGTTTACTAACCTACATAAATACGAAGGACGAAGCAGTTTTAACACTTGGATTACTCGAATAATGATGAATACCGCTATAGACATGCTAAAAAAATTAAATAAAATTCAGTTTGTCTCTGACGATAACCATCTTACTACCGACAACCTATCGGACGAGGATTACATAGAAGCTCCCGAACTGAACCAAACACAGCTATTAGAACTGATAGACAACATGCCTAATGGCTACAAAATGATATTTAATATGTACGCCATTGATGGATTATCTCATAAAGAAATTGCAAACACATTGAACATAAGCGAAGGAACCAGCAAATCGCAATTAAATAGAGCTAGGGCTTTTCTTAAAACAGAAATCAATAAAATAAAAGAAACGCTCTCGTAAAACCAGTGAAAAAATTACGCATTCATATTGACCAACTATTCAATCAAAAATTCAAGCATTTTCAGTTGCCTGTGCAAAATGCTGAATTCTCTGAAATCAAGGACCAATTGAATGTGCCAAGTTCCAATGAACAAAAATTATTCGATGATTTTGAATTGCCAGTTTCTGATGAGGATTGGAGGCTTACTAAAAACAAATTAGAACAATTTCTTAATCAAGAAAACAAAACGCCTAAGGATTTAAATGCCTCCGATTTATTTGGCAACTTTGAATTACAAGTGACTGAATCCGATTGGCAATCGACTAAAAACAAACTTCAAAAAAAGAAAAGGGAAAAATTAGTTTGGTGGATTTGGCTTAATTCATTCATTTTGCTTTTTATTATAGGTGCTGGCATCTATCTAACAAATGACAACGTGAGCAAAAAAGAAACTCCTAATGCTGTTTCTAATGAAACAAATGAGGTTCAACAGAATTCAAGTGTTGAAAATCAAACTCAAAATTCAATTCAAAACAATTCAGAAGTCAAAACTGAAAACAACATTGAAAACACCAATACTTCTAAGGAAATCACAAAACCTTCCTATTCAAATAAACAACAAGGCAATAACTCCTTTAACAATTCTACTTTGGGAGACATTGTACCTTCAAAAAATGAAATTCATAAACCTCAAATACGAAAAAATGAAAAAGTTCAAAATCCTGTTGCATCAATAGTTTATAACAACTCAAACACTACCGATGATTTTGAATTGACAGCTAAAACTATTTATTCCATACTTAAACCAATTTCTACTAAAGGAATACAACCATTGTCTGATTGGGTACTAGTTAATGTCCCTAAAATAATGTGGGTAAAAGACAGTACAAAAATGAAAAACAAATTTCCAATTGGATTATTTGTAGGAACCAATACAGAAATTGGCATCAGTAACAGAATTCTCCCAAAAACAAACAACAGCAAATACAACGAAATAAGGAACAAAGCAGATAAACCATTCTTACAAATGACCAATGGATTAAGTGTGGCATTGGCAACAAAAAAATCGCAATGGCAAACTGGAATTAATTATACTCAATTCAGTTATTCATCAAAATACGATTTTAAATACACCAAATACGACACCATCCCAGTTAAAGACCCTAATGGCAACATCATTGGATATTTCTTTATCAATCCTAGAGATGTGAATGTAAACGAAACTCATGTCACTACTTTTAAACAGATAAATATCCCTCTGAATTATTCCAGAAAATTCAGTTTAACTAACAAACACCAATTGTTGATTGGATTAGGCACTCAAATCAATTACACGTTAAGTAGCAACACCACAGGCTATTTAAGTCCTTATTATTTGCAAACAATACAAAACAACTCGATAAAATATAAAACACTTAATTTATCTTCGCAATTTCAAATAGGCACTCAATCATTACTCAGCAAATCATTGATTATTCAACCTTCAATTAGCGGTCAATTCCACATGAACTCCATACAAGCAAAAGGAAATGGAGTAAGAGAATTGCCATTTCAATACGGCATCAACCTTAAACTTTTATACCTCATCAAATGAATTTAAAAACAAGCTCATTTATCTTTGTATTTATTGTTTTATTATCAAACAATGCAAATGCACAAGTATGGTATCCCGAAGGAATTTACAATGAAAACCAAACAATCATTTTAGAATCAGACAACCAACAAATCATCTCTGTTTCTCATTCAAATAACGACACTACAAAATCCAAATTCATTGTGAGTTTGTTCAACGGAAAAATATGGTATAAGTTGCCCGAATTGACCTTGAGTAGAAATGCTGAAATTACTGACATTAAAATATACTTAGGCATGGTGTATGTGAGCGGTTATTTTAATTTTGACAATGGCGCTTACAATGCTTTAGTAAGGTTCAGAAATGGAAATTGGGAAGGCGTAGGCAACTTTTATAAACTCAACTTATCTAATGCAGGAATTGAAGACATGGAAGTGTATAAAAACAGCCTTGTATTGGTAGGTAATTTCAATTTAATAAATAGCGATACCAACAGGTATATCAGTAAACACAATGGATTGACATTTTCAGATTATTTTAAAAATTGTCCTGCATGTTACCCTAACAACACAGTGACCAGTGCTAAAGCCACTGACACATCCATTGCATTTGCTGGAACATTTACTAAAATAAATACCGTATCATCCATGTATTTGTATGTTTACAATGAGTTCAATAGACATGAAACATTTGCAAATACACCTGGTAACATTCAACATTTAGCATACAACGGAAACTCACTATACATCCACTCTGATAGGCGAATTTACATGGAATCGAACGATGTATTTAAGCCAATAAAAAGCAATATTGACAGCATTTATAAAATCAATTCATTTTTGATTTATGACGGAAGCCTAACTCTTGCAGGTACATTTAAAATCAATTCAAATGCCTCATTTTCTAAAGTACTAAAATACAAACCTAGTACTGTAGATTGGGATGATTATACCCTTAATTTTACCAATTGCGATTTGATTACTACTACCAGAAATTTCTTGTATGCTTCGGGATTTACTAACAACAAATTCAGTATTTGGCTGCGATCGAAATACAGCATTGCCAGATTAAATAGAAATGCAAGCATCATACTCATAAAAGTGTACAATGATGCGAATAACAATTGCATTAAAGAAAGCAATGAAAAACCAATAAGAAAACAATTCATCAAAATCTCCAACATCAACAGAATTCTTTTTACAAACGAAGATGGTTATGCTGAGACACTTGTACCTAATTCAACTGCAATAAAATACGAAACAAAACCACCTAAAAATTACACCCGTAGCTCTTGTGCAGACACTACAGTAACAAAAACCATTGCTTCGGGGAAATACATGGATAGCATTCAATTTCCATTGATTTTAAAACCGAACATTAACGACATTAGAATCAGTATATATTCTCCTAAGGGAGATTATTTGCAAAAAGGTAAAAGAGTAAATTACATTGTCGTTTGTGAAAATGTAGGTTCAAACACTGTAAATGGAAGCCTCAGATTAAGGAAAAGAAAATGGTTGAGCTCTGTTTTTGCAAACCCAGTTGGCAATTCAGTTAATGATTCCATATACAATTGGAACTATTCCAACCTTAAGCCTGGAGAACGACAAACATTCACCTACTCTGGATTAGCATCGTATAGCAGCATCAACAGCGACACCAATCAAATATTAACACAAGCAACGGCTACCATCAGCAATGGAGTGAATTCTTTTATTTTAGACGACAGCGACTCATTAACTCAACAAAGCACTTCTAATGCAAAAGCTTTTAACAAATTCATTACCCCTTCACCAAAACTTGGAGATTCTATTTCATATATAAACAACAACGATCAAATTAGATACGACATTGTATTTAACAATTTTACGAACGACACGGTGTATAGTGCAGTTGTTACCGACTCCATAGACCTGAATTTAGACATCTCTGAAATACAAGAAACAGGAAGCAATAAAAATTATACTACAGAGATTCATACGGACCCAAACAATCTATATGTAGGTATCATTGTGTGGCGATTCAACCAAATCAATCTAATGCCTAATCCAAGCAAAAACTATGAGAATTTAAACAGTGGAGCATACATAGGATTCAAAATATTAACTAAAAATATAACTAGTGGTGAGTTAATTAAAAACACAGCAACGGTATATTACGACAACAATTTTGCAGGCAAGAGCAACGATACTTATTGCAGCACCTTACCTTCTACAAACATCAAACAAACCATAGTAGAGGATTTTAACTTATTCCCAAATCCCTATTCCAAATTTCTGACTATACAAAATTCATTGTACATTATTCATAAAGTAGAAGTTTTTAATGCCACTGGTCAAACAATATACACTAGTGACACCAACATTAACAGTAACAGCATACAAATTAACTTAAATAACGAGGTAAAAGGAATGCAATTTGTTAAAATTACATTGAGCAATGGAATGGTTGTCACTAAAAAAATAGTGTCGTATTAATTCGAAGTATTAGCAGGAATTAGCTCTATTTTTATAGCTTCTACGGGGAAATACCTTTGAGCTACAATAAACTTAACGAATTGGATGGGAGACAGAACAGCCCCAACATAGGGTATAAAACCATAAAAAAAACTCCTTCTTAAATGTTTACGCGATATTGTCCTATTTCTTACCATTGAAATGTCTGATAAAAATAGGGTATCTTCGGTTTCCAAGAAAAAATTTAGAGTAATAAAACTGGTATCAGATAGAATCATTATGTTTCTGCTTATTTTGTTTCCGTATTTATCAATAAAATGCAGTTTCCCTCCGTCTTTTATGGAGTAATCTTTAAGGTCGTTGTCATTAAATCTTAGGTGCAAAGACTTGCTTTGAGCAGTAAGCCATTGGCTAATTAATATAAAAATGAGGGCTGATGTAGTTTTCACGAGTTTAATTATACAACTTTTTTTCTCCTGCATTGATTTCTGTTTTTAAGTGGTTTTCAAATGGAACTATTGGACAACTGTAGTGGTGGTTGTAATGGCAATATGGATTGTATGCATAATTAAAATCTAATAAAATAAAAGTCTCCTCACCTTTGTATTTTAAATCCATGTATCTGCCAGCACCATAAGTTGTATTATTGTTGCTTAAATCTTTAAAAGGAATGAACAAATCAGTTGGATTTTGAGGATTCTCAATGTAGGCATATAGTATATTTTCAACTCCATTTAAGGGGAAAGTTAATTTTAGGAATTTATAATACGACCTATTTTCATTGGATGTAGTTCCGAAAGTAACAACAGAAGGAGTTAATTTTTCAACTTTGGCTTTTACAATGTAAGTAGAGTCAACATCAAAATACATTAACCCTTTAAAACGAATCAAACTGTCTTGTTCGATGACCCCATTTTTTATTAAATTATTGTTTTTCTTTTGTCTTTTTCTAATAATTTCATATTGATACGAAGTCAATTTGATGGAATCGTTAATGCTTGTTTCTTCAGAAGTAACAACTTGGTTGTTGTTGGAATTACATCCAAGCAACATCAAAACAGATAAGGCAAAATATATAGACTGCTTAACCATAATATAAATACTCCAACAATATTAAGTATAATTCCAGCTTTTACCATGTCTTTTATTTTAATTAATCCACTGCTATATACTACTGCATTGGGAGGCGTGCTTATAGGGAACATAAACGCAAAACTCGCTGCTATTGTGACTGGAACACCTAATTGATGTGGATTTTCTAATCCAATGGACGAGCAAACTCCAAAAATAACAGGAATAAAAATTTGGGTTAATGCCACATTACTCATTAATTCGGTGAGGAATAAAGCAGTTAAAATCAACAAAAAACTGAGTAAATAAAAATTATCCGAAAAACCATGGTGTATGATTTCTCCAAACCAAGTAATTACACCCGTTGCCTCAAGCCCTTTTGCCATACATAATCCACCTCCAAAAAGAATCAATATATCCCAACTGATGTATTTTAAATCTTTTAAATGTATCAATTGTTTTTCTTTAGAACTACCAGAAGGGACAATAAAAAGTAAAAAACCAAAAAACAATGCAATGCTGTGTTCTTCGAGTTTAAAACCTAAACCCAATAATTTTATTAAGGCATTAACAGGTTGCAAAAAAATCCAAAAAAACACAGCCAATCCAAAAATCAATAAAACTCGTTTTTCAGTGCTTGATAATTTTGCTTTGACATAAGTTTGTTCATCTAAAAATTTGGCGACTTCGGGTAATGGTGTTTTATCCATTTTAAAAATAAAGTTAGTCATTAGCCAATAACTTAACCACAGCATTAAAATGGCAATAGGAAAAGCAAACAACATCCATTGTAAAAAACTAATATCAGACTTGAGCAATTCTTGTACATAGCCTTTGTAAACCAAATTAGGAGGAGTGCCAATTAGTGTTGCTATGCCTCCAATATTGGCACCGTAGGCTACACCAAGAGTCAGACAAATGTAAAATGGCTTTAAATCCACATTCACTTCTTTTTGGGCTATTTTAACAATAGACATCACTACAGGCAAAATCATGATGGCGGTAGCTGTATTGCTAATCCACATGCTGATAGTAAATGTAGAAATCATGGTTCCTAATACTATTCCTTTAGGATTGCTTCCTGTTAAAGACAATAATTTATAGGCAAACCTTTGATGAAGGTTCCATTTTTCGATGCTGTAAGCCAATATAAATCCCCCAAAGAACAAGAGAATGTTTTTACTGTAATAATTTGCTAAGGCAGAGTTTATTTCAAAAACACCATGAAGAGGCAATAAAACAAGAGGCAAAAGAGAAGTCAACCAAATAGGAATGGGTTCAGCAATCCACAAATTAATCATCAACGCAGCTATTCCTAATGCAATCATAAAAGTCTGTGGAACAGGATATAATTGGGGAAAAATGAAAGCGCTAAGGTACAGCAATAACCCAGGCAAAGAGCCTAATAGTTGAGCAGTTTTAATTTTTTTAAATCCTAAATTCATCAGCTTCTTTTTGCCAATTTTTTCTTTTGAGCTGTGCTCATTGAATTGATTTTTTTGTATTGAGCAAGTTTTGATTTAGGCACCATTATTTTCAATTTTTGACCAGTGAAAATGACGTCTTTTTTCATGCCATTCCATTTTCTTATATCGGATACTTTACAATCAAATAAATCGGCAATAAGGAGCAAACCATCTCCTTTTTTTACTTTATAAATGAGACTTACTTTTTCATTTTTATTTGTTTTAACTTTGGGTGTTTCGTCTTCGTCAGACTCATCTCCAATTTGAGCTTCGTCATTAGGGATTTTCTTTTTAGAATAATTGATGTGGCTGGGGTCATCATCTAAAATCAAAGTGTCCTTTATTGTTGTATCATTCACTAAAATAGGAGGAAATAAAAGAATCAATTTTTCTTTGTATTCTGCCATTTTTTCTTTTGGTAATTTAAATCCGGTTTGGTTATAAAAAGTAGGGACAATGGCTAATCTTAATTCCGAATTCATTTGATTTAATAGTTCTTCTGACAAATTCAATTGATAAGCTATTGCTGAGATGCTAATTTCTCTTTGAACATGAACAGAATCTGCATCGGGTAATTTAAATTTAATAGGAACCAATCTGTGTTCGTTGTAGTAATTCCAAATGTACCAAAACGCCATGTAATTTACTACTGTTTTTTGATATTCTGAAGACAATTGATTGTGGATTTTAGAATAATCCAAGCTATTGCCAGATTTGTGTATTGCCATGTTCATGTTAATTGGCCCAGCTCTGAATGCAGCTAAGCTTTTCAGCCAATCCATGTAAATGACATTTAAATCCGAAAAATATTTGGCAGCTACTTGAGCACTTTTCGTTGGATTTTTTCTTTCGTCAACATAGCTGTTGGTTGTCAATTGGTATTTTTTAGCACTGATATAACTTAGTGGCCACAATCCTGTTGCACCATCTTGGTCGGCAAACAATAAATTTGATTCGCTAGTGGCTGCCATTGTAAGGAACAATTGAATAGGAACACCTGCTTTTTCAAATTCATTGGAGTACAATTGATAATAATATTGAGTTTTTCCAATTAATTGGGTGGTTTTACCCATGTGATTTTTCAAATACACTCCTATTTGTTGTTTTACTTGTTCATTGTAAAATATTGGTACAGAAGAATTTGTTTTTAATAATTTTTGAAAATAGATATCGGTGATATACAAGGAGTCGTTAGCAATGATGGAATTGAATTTCAAAAACAGCAAAAGGATGATTATAGTTACTTTATTCTTCAATTTTTTTAATTTTTGGTCAAATTTAGTTTATTTTTATTTTTTCAAATCATCAAAGTATTAACATCAAAAAAAATAAAATATTGTTTTAACCTCATCATTTATTATTTAGATGGGTAATTAAGTTTAAATTTTTATCTTTGAAGGGTGATTTCAAACCAACCTAAACACATTTATTTTGCTTCTGATTTTCATTTAGGTGTTCCTAATTTTGAGGATTCATTAAAGCGTGAAAAGTTATTGTGTCTTTGGTTAGACAGCATCAAATCTCAAGTCAGTGAATTGTATCTTTTGGGTGATTTATTTGATTTTTGGTTCGAGTACAAAGATGTAGTTCCCAAGGGATACACTCGTTTTCTTGGAAAATTATCTGAATTATCGGACAATGGAGTAAAAATAACCCTCTTTAAAGGCAATCACGACATGTGGACTTTTGGTTACTTAGAAAAAGAAATTGGTTTAACTGTCATTTCAGATGAATTAGTGATTGAAAGAAATGCCAAAAAAATATTCATGCACCATGGAGATGGAATAGGCCCTGGAGACAAAATGTACAAGCTTATTCGAAAATTATTTAGAAGTTATTGGGCCATTAAATTGTTTGCGTTTTTACATCCTCGAATTGGGGCTGGCTTAGCTAAATATTTATCAAAATCAAGCAGAATTCAAAAAGAACAAACGGGAGCAGATAAAAATTATTTGGGCGATGACAAAGAATTTATCACACAATTTTGTTTGGAACATCTTAAACATCAACACATTGACTACTTTGTTTGTGGACATCGACACTTGCCTTTAAACATTGAACTCAGCAACAATTCAAGATACATTAATTTAGGTGAATGGGTCAATTATTTTACTTATGCTGTATTTGATGGCAACAACATGGAGTTAAAAAAATTTGAGGTCTAATTTTTGTAGTAATAACACTGTATGAAGTCAATAGTTTTCATTTTTTTTCTGCTAACTAATTTGTTTTTAAATGGCCAAACAGATAGCATTAAATCCAAATTAGACACATTAAAACTTGAAACAAATTGTCAATTTACTACAGATAATCTAGGTTTTATTTACATCATCACTCCAAACAATGACATTGAAAAATACAACGATAAATTTAAAAAAATAGCCACCGCTAATTTCAAAGTATATGGAAGCATTAGTTCTATCGATGCAAGCAATCCTTTTGAAATCTATGTGTTTTACCGCGACCAAAGCAAAGTAGTGTACTTAGACAACATGTTGAATTACCGAGGTGAAACAGATTTGAATGCCATAGGAATAAGCCAATCTGCTGTTGTTGCTCGAAGTTTTGACAATCAATTATGGGTGGTGGACATGAGTGATATGAAACTGAAAAAAATCAACAAAGAAAACAAATTAATATTTGAAAGCAACCCACTGAATTTGACTTCTACAGACATCATCATTTCGCCTTCACAATTAGTAGATATCAACAGTAAATTATATTTATTGAATCAAGGGAATCTTTATGTTTTTGACCTGTTTGGCAATTTCGAAAAAACTGCATTAAAAGACAGTATCCAGTCGTTTCAAATACACAACACTAAATTGTTTTATTTGAAAAACGAAATGGTATATAGTTACGACATGCAAAATGTGATTTCAACCCAAAAATCTGTTCCATTATTTCCTTTCAGAATGAAACAATTTAGAATTGAGAAAGGAAAAACTCTTTTTTTAATTTCTGAAAGCTTAATTTTGCAAAATGATTAATTTAAAATAAACTGATTCTATGGTTTATTTTAAAATCGAAAGTTATTTTAGAAAAATTAGAAGCTATAGAAGGTAGATACAAAGAGGTAGAATTGTTGTTA
>CAYVDH010000051.1:0-19953 GCA_964450355.1 uncultured Flavobacteriaceae bacterium | reverse complement strand
TGAAATTTAAAACATTATTTATTTTAACCTTTTTTATTTATAAAATTAATGGTCAAAATACCATCACAAATCTTGGGCAAGGACTTATTCCTGCAAATTATAACGTTAACAATTTGGTTTCATTAGACAACCTCAATGTCTATTTTACTGCAAATAGTTCCGATGGTTCAGGAAATGTGTATTTTGCCTATTCATCAAATGGAGGGAGCGATTGGAGTGTTAAAAATATTGACCAAAATCTAAACGGATATTCAACAGATTTGTTTGTTTTAAACTCTAAAATAGCTTATGTGGCAATTGAAGACGTTATTTCAGGTGAAACTTATTGGTATAAAAGTTCAAATGATTACAACGTATGGACTAAAATACAACATCAACTATATGGCAATCTACTATACATGTATAATGATCTAGAAGGTGCTATGTTAGGTTCCAGTGTAGGATATTACACTACAGATAGTTTTCAACAAATTAACACCATTGGTTGGAATGACAATGGTGGACCTCCTAAGTTATTTGGCTACTTTTTCATGTCTGGAACTCAAGCTAAATGCATTACCGACTCAGGTGTTTATTTTGTTTATCCCAAAGGATATGTAGTTAGAACCAAAGATAAAGGTAAAACTTGGCAAGGCTTTAACACCTCTCTCAATCAAAATTTATCTACTAGTAGTATAGCAAGTAATGATAACAAGTTAATGATACTTCAAAAAAAATTAAATCAATCCAATCATGAAATGGCCTTTTCAAACGATTATGGTAAAACATGGAATAACATCAGCAACAAACTCCCTAATAATTGTAGCAACATCCAAACAATAAGTCAATATGTTGGAAGTGCAAATTCATTCTTGTTGTGTGATCTAAACGAAGGCGTTTATGAAACAAAGGACAGTGGAAATTCGTGGCAAAAAATTACTTTGGTAAATCAAACTCCAAATTATTCAGGATTAGTAACCATGACAGAAAACACCATTTGGATAGGACTAAATACAAACAGCAATAATTCTTATGCATTAATAAAAATAGAATTAATGAATGCAAACATTTCTACTAGACAAAATCCAAATTTTAAAATATGGCCTAATCCGAGCTCTGATATAATGAATATTGAATTACCCAACTTAAAATCTGTTGAGATTACAGACCTTTTTGGAAAATCTTTATTCACTCAAGATTCAATTAATTCATTAGACCCAATAAATCTTGAATTTTTAAAATCTGGATTGTATTTAATTTATGTTTCAGATGGTCAAAATACCTTTGTTAAAAAGTTTGAAAAGTCAGGTAATTAATGAATTAATTTATATACACTCAAATCAATAGACTTTTAATCATCTTGTATTCTTAATTCTAACAAATACTTTATTATTGCTTATTTTTGCTTGAAATTAATGAACAATAAAATTACAGAATTATTCAATATACAATACCCAATCATTCAAGGTGGAATGATATGGTGTAGCGGATGGAAACTAGCTTCAGCAGTAAGCAACAATGGTGGACTAGGATTGATTGGAGCTGGAAGCATGTACCCTGAAATACTGTTAGAAAACATTAAAAAATGCAAAGCAGCTACAGAAAAACCTTTTGGTGTGAATTTGCCATTGTTGTATCCTGATATTGACAAGCACATAGAAATTATACTTCAAGAACAAATAAAAATTGTATTTACAAGTGCGGGCAATCCTGCAAAATACACTACTTACCTGAAAGAAAAAGGAATCACTGTGGTTCATGTGATTGCTAATACAAAATTTGCAAAAAAATGTGAAGAGGCTGGAGTAGATGCTATAGTAGCTGAAGGTTTTGAAGCTGGTGGACACAATGGTAGAGAAGAAACAACTACGCTTTGTTTAATTCCGTTGATAAAAAACACCACCAATTTACCCATAATAGCAGCAGGAGGAATTGGAAGTGGCAAAGCCATTCATGCAGTGATGGCTTTGGGTGCAGATGGAGTTCAAATAGGCAGCCTGTTCGCCTCTAGTGAAGAATCATCTGCACATCTATCATTCAAAGAAAAAATCATCAGTGCTAAGGATGGTGACACAGAACTATCTCTTAAAGCTTTAACACCAGTAAGGTTATTAAAAAATAAATTTTATGAAGATGTAAAAAAAGCCGAATTAGCATGTGCTAGTCCTGAGGAATTATCTCAATTATTAGGTAGAGGTAGAGCCAAAAAAGGCATGTTTGAAGGCGATTTAATTGAAGGAGAACTTGAAATTGGTCAAATTTCTGCAAACATCAATGAAATACAACCTGTCAAACAAATCATGCAACAATTAATCAAAGAATACAACGAATCCATCATTTCTTTTAGTTCAAAACAATTCTAATGGAAACTAAAATAATAGAATTTAAAAATGGACTAAAATTATTGTATTTAGCTGCCCCACATACAGCAAGTACCCACATTGGATACACCATCAATGTAGGCTCAAGAGACGATGGCAATTTGCCAGGAACTGCACACTGTTTTGAACACATGCTATTTAAGGGCACCAATAAACGCAAGACACTTCAAATCATTAATAGGCTTGAACATGTTGGAGGTGAAATGAATGCTTACACGACTAAAGAATTGACTGTGGTATATGCTTCCGTTGTAAATCAATATGCCTTGAGGGCTTTAGACCTTTTAACAGATATTACATTTTTTTCTATTTTTCCATCCAAGGAACTTGAAAAAGAAAAAAGAGTAATTACCGAAGAAATAAATATGTATCTGGACACTCCAGAAGAAAATATATACGATGAATTTCAAGAAATGGTATTTAAAGGCCATTCATTAGCCCCTAATATACTTGGCAATTACGATACTTTAAATCAAATAAGCTCCAATCATTTAAACTCGTTTCATAAACTGTATTATCAACCAGAAAATGTCACATTAAGTATCAGTTCAATTCTTCCATTAAATACATTTAAACTATGGATAGATAATATCATCGATACTTTGCCTAAAAGCAAAAATAAAATCCCTAAAAGAACTGAATTTAAAAAGTACAAAGCAAATCAAATAACAAAAGAAACAGAACATGTTCAATGCCATGCCATATTAGGAAATGTTTGCTACCCTCAATACCATCCAAAAAGATTTCCATTGTTATTGATGAACAATATTTTAGGTGGTCCAGGAATGAACTCCCGACTTACATTATCTATCAGAGAAAAACATGGATATACATACAATGTAGAGAGTGGATATTCTGGATTTTCAGAAACTGGATTGTTTCATTGTTATCTTTCCACAGATAAAGTAAATTTGAACAAATCTGTGGACTTAATATACAAAGAACTAAAAAAACTTCAAGAAATTAAACTAAGTTCAAATCAACTTCAACAAGCAATTACACAATTTAAAGGTCAATTAGTATTGGCAGAAGAAAGTAGAATTAATTTGATGTTATTATTGGCGAAAAATCTTACACAAGGTTATCCTATAGAAACTTTATCTGATGTTTTACACAAAATTGACCAAATAAAAAGTGAAGAAATCATTGAAATTGCCAACGAATTATTTATTCCTGAAAAAATGAGTTATCTTGCCTATGTTTCTGAATAAAAGCAGAACAAAACATACCATGTTCATACACAGATTAAAAAGGGTAATCTCTCAAGGTGAATCGGACAATTTAGACTTTAAACAAACCATAAATGATGCTTCAAAAATTGCAAAAACATTGGTCGCTTTTGCCAATCATAAAGGAGGCACTTTACTTATTGGTGTAAAAGACAATGGTCACATTTGTGGCATTAAAAACGAAGATGAAAAATACATGGTAGAATTAGCAGCTAGTTTTTATTGTAAACCCGAAATTAAAGTTGAATTCAATGAAACAGAAATCGAAGGTAAAACAGTGTTAGAAGCAACAATAGAACAAGGCAAAGACAAACCTTATTTTGCTAAAGATGAACATGGCAAGTGGTGGGTGTATATCCGTGTCAATGATAAAACAATGCAAGCCAGTGTTGTGCAATTTCAAGTATTAAAAAAACAAAGACCTGATCATGAAAACAAACTCAATTACAGCCACATTGAAAATGAAATATTAAACACCATAAAATCTTCCTCAAATTCAACTTTAAATGACTTAGTAAAATCCCTTAATGTAAATAGAAACAGGATAGTTTATAGCTTGGCTAAATTAATTTGTTTTGGAGTGATTAAAATTGAACACAACCAACAAAATGAATCATATAGCTTAGCCAATGTTGTAAAATAAATTATTCAACTTGAATATAAATGTAAAGCACTGATTTTGTTTATTTTAACAAGATAAATTCAAAGATAAAACAATTTTATAACATGAAACATGTTTATATTTTATAAAATATTGCTTATTTTTGTAGTAAAATCTAACATTGAAAAAAACTATTTTCATTATATTATCCTTCTTATACATTAATGTGTATAGTCAATCCGTTGATTTTATGATTGGAGCTTCCACTTCTCATTTTTTTGGAGATTTAGGAGGAAAACCATTCAAAGGAACTAATGATTTTCAGGATATAGACTTTGCTGCTAGCAGATGGGGATTAACTACTGGACTTAGATTTAATTTCAGTAAATCTTTTGCTTTGAGGACCAATGTATGGTTTGCACGCATTGCTGGAAACGATAAGTTCACAACCAATAAAGAAAGAAAAGGCAGAAACTTAAGTTTTTTCAGCAACATTTTAGAAGGCGACTTAGTAGCTGAAGTTACTTTTGCAAAAAGCAGAAACGGCAAAGGCTATTTTTATTTTTTTGGCGGCTTGGGATATTTCACGTTCAATCCAAAGGCACGATTAAATGGCAAAGTATATAATCTTCAAGAATATGGAACCGAGGGTCAATATGCAATACCAGGGAAAAAACCTTATGCCTTAAGTTCTATTTGTTACCCTAATGGATTAGGATACAAACTTGGTATAGGACGTGGCAAATTCCTGACATTTGAAATCAACATGAGAAAAACTCAAACTGATTACATTGATGATGTTAGTGACAAATTTGTTGACCCAGCGCTTTTAACTTCTGCGAAAGGCCCTATTGCTGCTCAATTAGCCGACAGAAGCACTTCTACTATCCCAGGTTTAAGCAATCCAGGTTCTATTAGAGGAAACCCAAAAAACAACGATTCATTTGTGTTTTTTTGTATTTCATACAACGTCACTTTGGGTAAAGGAAAAGGTGGTTCAGCTTTTGGTACCGGTGGTAGAGCCAAAGGAAAATACAACAGAAAAGGCAAGTGTTTCGAATTTTAATAATTCCACTTGTTACTGTTTTTATCAAAGTACTCTATTGTAAATTTAAATTGTGTTGTTAAGGGAAATAAATTACTCTGAGAAGCAACAAAAAACACTCCAATTTTAAACCTTTCTCTCCACAATCTAATCACTTTTTCGAGTCCAACAAATCCTTCAAAATACTTCATTTTCCTTTCTTTAGTAAACAAAAATCCACCACCCGCACATTCAATTAAATTTAGTTTTTTAATCAAAGGAATCTTATTCAATATTGCTCCATTAAAACGATGAAAATAATGTGCTTCTAAGAATCTTTTGATGGTTGAATACGAAGTATCAATTCCCTGAAACGAATACAATGGATTGGTAAAAAACACTGGCCCAGCAGCCCGTTGAAACTTATAATCTATCAACCTCAAATCCCTAGTATTTAGGAACTCTCCACTGAATAATCTGTATTTGCTGATACCCAACAACCCAATTTTTACTTCTTGTTCCATACCTACTTCCCAATAATCAAAATCAATAACGCTACCAAAAGCATTGATGCCTTTGCGGTAACTGGTATATAACTCAGGCCATACTGACCCTAAAATCAATTTTTGATAAGGTTCTCTGATGTATTTTTGAAAAGGCACATACCTTAAAGAGACATTGGCATACAATGCTTTGTAGTAATCAAAAGCAACAGGCTTGTTAGAACCGCTCCATAATGAATCACCTCTTTCATCGAATGCGTAATCATTAATAGACCTTCTGTTGGAATACTCCATTCCAGTATAGACGTAAAATCCATTAAAGAGCTCTCTGCTATGAGAAACATATGCATTGTCTTGTACAAAAAAATTGGACCTTCTGAAAATGGATATCCAAGAATCAAACCCATTGATGATTCCAAAATCACTACCTGCGGAAACACTTAAGCGTGAGCGAGTAAATGGGTTATACAAAGTAGAAAAACTAAAACTTCCTTTAATATCCTCATTTAACAATCCATAACTTACTTTTGGGGAAAAACTGTAGTTTTTTTTGTTTTTAAATTCACGGTAATAAGAAACCCAATAGGATACTCTAGGACCAGCAATATAAATAGGATTGTAAACAAATATCAATGGTTTAAAACTCCAGTATCTTTCTTTTTCTCTTTTGTAATTATCTACGCCTGTAAAAAATATTTTTTTAAACGTAATGCGATTGAACTCCCTATCAGCCGAATCTCTCCAACTTTTTTGCTCCCTAATGGCTTTACTGCTATCCGTTTTTCTAATGAATGCAATCTCTTCTTTTGATAAAGGTTCTGGTCTGATGGTCAACCAAAAACTACTGTCTCTTTCATAAGCTTGTTGCGAAGTAGAACTCAATTCATTATTAAAAAACTTTTTATTGAATGATTTATCCAATTGATATTGGGAATAATAAACTACTGTTCTTCCACTCGATTTGCTTTTGCCATATTTAGCCTCATAAATAAATTCTTGCTTGGATAAATAATACCCCGAATCTGTGTATTCATAATCTTGTTTTACTTCAAACACATCGTATTCTACCATGTGGTATTTAGGCAATTTCAATGACAAAGATTTTATGCACCATAGACTATCTATTATTACCAATTCACCACTTACTAAAGCGTTTCCAAGGGCGGTTGGTATTACTTTTATTTTGTAATGTTTTCTGCCATTGACTATATCATAGCCCATCATTTTGTATTTGTACGCAATGATACCACTGTTGCTTAAAGGCGATAAAAAAGGCGACTCCGATAGATTAGGAACATCGACTAAATTCTTGTAAAAATTAAATTCAGCATCAGTATGCCTCAAAAAAAACAAACCCTCCTTGTTACCTCTTATGTCCACACCTGTTCGTTCTTCTTTTAATTTATTAGGTGGTGAAAAGTGCACTGTGGTGTATATTTCTGCCCTGTTTAAATTGGGAGATGATGCCCCTTTCTTTTTAATGCTGGTATCGTTGGCAATTCTAATGCTGTCTTTTGCTTTAACTTTAGTCGTTTCTTTTTCAATTGCTTTTATGTATGCATTTACTGTATATGGTTTGCTGTACATGTACAGATATTTATTATCAATTACTTTTTTTATGATTTCTTCAGAACGATCTACTTTTTTAGCTGAAATTTTCACCCCGCTAATTTCTCTGCTTTCTTCTTCTAAAATGATGTTTTGTGTGATGTTTTTATTCCTCACTATCACAGGAATGGTAACACTTCTATAGCCAACAAATGAAAAAATCAATTCATAAGAACCTTCTTTTAACTTGATGAGATAATTACCTTTGACATCGGTTGTTGTTCCTAAAACAGCATTGTCTTTTACTGAAACATTTACAAATGCCATTGGCTCCATCAATTTGGAAGTTACCTGCCCTTTAACTTCATAATATTGAGCATGAACAATTTTATAAGATAAACAAAATAAAAATGAAATCAGTAATTTTACCTTCATAAGTGAATTTCAAATAAAACGCATAATGTTTAAATTTGTTACTTGCATGGGACTAAATAGCTCATATTATCTATTAATTGTGAAACTATTCCCTGTACAATACTAAACCTTTTAAATACTCTCCCTCTGTGTGGAATATATTTACAGGATGATCTGGTGGTTGAGTTAGTCTGTGTATCACTTTAAATTGAATACCTGTTTCTATGGCCGCAGACATAACAGCTTGATAAAACATAGTAGAATCTACCACTTGAGAACAACTGAATGTAAAAAGTAAACCTCCAGATTTTACCTTTTTCATTCCTTCTGCATTCAATCTTTTATATCCTTTTAAGGCATTGTGTCTTGCGCTGATGCTTTTTGCAAACGCAGGTGGGTCTAATATTACCACGTCAAACAAATCATTATTTTCTTTGAAAAATTGAAATGTATCCATAGCAAATGACGTGTGATTTTGTTGGTTTAAATTCAATTTGACATTCTCTTCAAGGGTTGCTATAGCATGCTTAGACACATCAACTGAAACCACTTTACTTGCTCCATTGTTGAGTGCGTAAATAGAAAAACCTCCAGTGTATGCGAAAGTATTTAATACAGATTTATTTTTAGAATAGTTACCAAGCAATTCCCTGTTCTCTCTTTGATCTATAAAGAAGCCTGTTTTTTGCCCTTTAATCCAATCAATTTTAAATGCGTGATTGTTTTCTTTCACTACATCGTGTTCATGGATTTCAGTAAGCCATCCATTATTGCTTTCTTCTATTTTTTGATGCAATGATTCTGCGCTTTTATCGTACACTCCTTTGCACATACCATCCATCTGACTCAATAATGCTGATTTTATTTGATGTATAAATTGATGAATTCCTGATGTGTGACATTGAATAACACATACTCCAGCATAAAAATCTACAATTAAACCAGGAACTGAGTCACCTTCACCATGCATTAATCGAAAACAATTGGTATGTTCCTGATTTGCTATCCCTAAATCTTTTCTTACTTTATAGGCATTACTTATTGTTTTATCCCAAAACTCCTGATTTATTTCTGTTTTTTCAAAACTCAATACCCTTATTGCAATGCTTCCATGTTGAACATAACCAGTAGCTAAGTAATTTCCTCTATCATCCATCACTTCCACAATGTCATTTTCATTGAGTTTTTTTAAGTCTGTTTTCAATGCCCCGCTAAAAATCCAAGGGTGTTTTCTCAGCAGTGATTTCTCTTTTCCTTTGTTCAGTATTACTTGTGTGTATTGTTCCATTGATTATTGATTTAATTCTTCATTATCACTTTTTTCAATAAAATCAGTGATGAAAGTTTCTTTTTTAAGGTAGTATTTTACAAAATTGCACCATTGACAATACTCCTCTCCACAACCCTTTTCAAACTCATGATTTTTTATACTTTTATATGTCTCTTTGATTTGATTGGCTACAATTTCAACATCTGTGGGTGTTATAGTAAATTGATGTTTGTAAAACTCATCGTGTTTGTTTGGCTCTACAAAATCCATTTCTCCAGTGTTCATTGTCCACTCTCTTTTACTATCGTATTCTATCAACAAATGGTAAAACACCATTTGTCTCCAATAATCTCCTCCATTAGTGTATTCATCAGAATCTTTAACGGCAACAGGACCAACACATTTTTTCTTTCCATCCTCCCACTTCCCTGTTTTATAATCTATCACATGCGCTTGCCTTCCGTTGAAATTGATACGGTCTAGTTTCCCTTTTATTGGAACACCTTTATACTCTATATGATGGAAATTTTTCTCTAAATTAAAGATGGTATTTTTTTGCCATTCATCTTTGTATCGATTGTAATACTTTGGCAAAATCATCATTCCATTCGCTAAGTATCTTTTGTATTCTTTGTCTGTAAAACAATCCCTATTCAAAAACAAAGATTTTTCATAAAACTGCAATAATTCATCCATAGAAGGCAATGTTTTGTTTTCATTGTTTTGCATGGTCTTAAAAAACAATTCAAGTGCACTGTGAATGGCAGTACCAAAACTAGCACTTGGGCTCTTTGCGCTTGGCACTTTTATGACATGATTAAAATAAAAAGTAATAGGACATTTTAAATAGGTATTTAAATGCGTTGCAGATAGAGTGTAATTGGCTAATAATTCATCGATGTAATGATGATCTATCAATTCAAAATCCTTGATTTGATTATTGAAATAAAACTGAGATTCAAATACAAGTATATCAGACTCATCAATGTTTTCTTCTTTAATTTCCAAATTTGTTTGTTCTATTAACTCTGAAACGAATTGCAATTTTGTGACTTCTTTTTCTTTTAAATCCTGTTTAAAAAAAGAAAGAGTTAATGATTGCTTAGCTCTCGTCATTCCTACATAAAACAACCGTCTTAATTCATCAATATCTGCATTTTGATTGTCTTGATTTAGGTATATTTTATTGAAAGCAAACACATTATCTGATTTGGTTTTTAACCATTCATTTTCCACGCATCGGATAATGAATACATGTTCAAATTCAAGTCCTTTACTTCCATGCAATGTCATTAAATTAACACTGTCTGATACTTGCATGATTTTCATGGCTTCAATGGAAATGCCAAACTCATTGTATCTGTCCACCAAGTTTAAAAATTGCCTCAATGAAAGGTTAGGATTTTTACTTGATTCTTCTTTAACAAATTCAAAAAAAGTTCTTAAAACTTGCATTTGCCATCGTTTATCATTGGCTTGCATGACATAACTTAACACACCACCTTTGGCTATTATTTTTTCCAACAATTGAGGGACCGTAGAGTTTATAGCTTCCTTTATCCAATACTCTAAATCACTAATTACTCTCTTTAGTTCACTGATGGAATCATTAGATGAAATGGACGAGAATAAATCTTTTTGTTGATTGAAATGATCGTTCAAATATTCTCTCCATTTTTTGTATTTTATTTCAGTACTTAATTTCGCTATATCTATTGCTTTAATTTGATAAAAATCAAAATTTAAAATTTGAAATAAAAGATGATCTCCCGAAAATGGTTTACTGGATTCTAAATCAACATATTCAAGTATGATGAGTAATTTTTTAATCAACAATTCATTTAACACGTTTATTTTTCTTTTAGTGCTGTATGGAATTCCATTGGCATTAAAAAAATTCATCAAGTCTTCTACTTGTTTGTGTTTGTTATATAATACAGCTATTTCCGAAAAGCGAACTCCTTGTTCATGAAGGGCTTTTATTTTTTGTCCTATCCCAATGGCTTCATGAATAGGATTAAAATACGAAATCAGATGAGGATTCTCATTGAGTTCAGCAACTTTCGAATGGCTAGCTTTAAGTGGCTCTTTCAACTGTCCATTTAAGTTCATCAAGGAGCGCGAAGCATTTAAAATTAGCTGACTCGATCTGTAATTTTGAGTTAATTGAGTTACTTTTAAATCCCTTTTGTATTGTTCTTCAAATTTCTTGATGTTATCTATGTTTGCTCCTTGAAATCTAAAAATGGATTGGTCCTCGTCCCCTACTATAAACAAATTGGGAATGTCCCAATACTCTGCTAAATAATCTACCAATTGCAATTGAGCTCCATTGGTATCTTGAAACTCATCAACAAGAAAATAAAGAAACCGTTCTTGGTAATTCAACAAGAAATTTTTATCCGTTTTAAATGCATTGAGAACCCATAAAATCATGTCGTTAAAATCGTATAATTTCCTCTCCATCATTTTACGAGTATATACTTGGTACAAATCTACTGCAGCTATCAGTTTATCGACCATTAATTTAGCTTCATTTAATTTTTTAAGGTTAATATCTCCTTTTTTAAATTCCCCTGATTTTCTTTGATAAAGGAAATCCCCATTGTCTTCTTTTTCTTTGAAAAAATGGGCAGCTTTTAGTTTAATTTCATCTGCCTCTAAATTTTCCTTTTTGATGATATCAAACAAGGATTTGAAATTCCAAACATCGTAATATACATCGTTTTTTAAGCGCTTTAATACATGTTCTGTAGGCAATTCATCTATCATCTCTTGCAACAATTCTATGACATCTAAATCCGATGCTGCTTTCAAGTTATTATACCCAAAATAACTGCCATTGAACTGAATGATTTCATTGCACAAAGAATGAAAAGTGTGTATATGCACTCTATAAGCTAAGGGCCCAATAAATCTTTCAAGCCTTTCTCTCATCGCTACTACACCTGCATCAGTATAAGTGAGACATAATATTTGATAGGCTTGTGTATCCGTTTTTTCTAAAATATTGGCAATTCTAGCTGCTAATATTTGAGTTTTTCCTGTTCCCGGACCAGCAACTACCATTACAGGACCATCTATTTCATCAACAGCTTTTCGTTGTGCTGAATTTAATTCTTCTAATTGCTCTTTAAAACTTTTTTTCATCACCTGTAATTAAATGGTGTTTAATTTCTTTTTTAATTCATTCAACTGATCTCTGTATCTTGCAGCTTCTAAAAACTCCATTTCTTTTGCTGCTTTATTCATCAATTTTTCAGTTTCTTTTATTGCATTTTCTAATGCTTTAGGTGACGAATAATTAACTTCACTTTCTGCGGCTTTCAAGCTTGAATCATTCTCCTTATAAAGGAATTGATCTACATATTTTGCATCTGCTACACTTGTTTGTTGATAGATTTCTTCTATGGATTTTTTAACTGTAGTAGGAGTGATGTTGTGCAAAGTATTGTATTGCATTTGTTTTTCCCTTCTTCGTTCGGTTACCTCTATGGTTTTTCGCATGCTTTCTGTCATTTTATCTGCATACATAATGACCTTTCCATTTGAGTTTCTTGCAGCCCTTCCAATGGTTTGTATCATGCTGGTTTCGCTTCTTAAAAATCCTTCCTTATCTGCATCTAATATAGCAACAAGACTTACTTCAGGTAAATCTAATCCTTCTCTTAGTAAATTTATACCAATCAAAACATCTACTTTACCTAACCTTAAATCTCTTAGTATTTCAGTTCTTTCAATGGTTTTAATTTCACTGTGAATGTAATGGCATTTGATGTTCAATCTGGTCATGTATTTAGCCAATTCTTCGCTCATTCTTTTGGTTAAAGTAGTAACCAATATTCTATCTCCCATGGCAATTCTTTCACTCACTTCATCCAACAAATCGTCCACTTGATTAATGCATGGTCTAACCTCAATGACAGGGTCTAATAATCCTGTAGGTCTTATCAATTGTTCAACTACTACCCCTTCAGATTCAGTGATTTCATAAGGTGCAGGCGTTGCACTTACATACACCACTTGGTTGATTAACGATTGAAATTCTTCAAATTTAAGTGGTCTGTTATCCATGGCTGCAGGCAATCTAAATCCAAAATCCACCAAGTTAATTTTTCTCGCTCTGTCACCTCCGTACATCGCTCTAATTTGTGGCATGCTCACATGGCTTTCATCCACTATCAATAAATAATCTTTAGGGAAATAATCTATCAAGCAAAATGGTCTTTCTCCTGTATTTCTTCTATCCAAATATCGACTGTAGTTTTCAATTCCGCTGCAATAGCCTAATTCTCTTATCATTTCTAAATCAAAATTCACTCTTTCTTCAAGTCTTTTAGCTTCTAAAAATTTACCTTGTTCTTGAAAATAGGCAATTTGCAATACCAAGTCATCTTGAATATCTCTTATTGCTTCGTTCAATCTTTCTTTAGGCGAAACATAAATGTTTGCAGGGTATATAGCAATGTCATCCAAGTTTTGAATTTTATGTCCAGTAGAAGGCTCAAAGGAATAAATTTCCTCAATTTCATTTCCGAAAAAAGATATTCTATAGGCGTAGTCATTGTAGGCTAAATAAACATCTACTGTATCACCCTTAACTCTAAAATTTCCTCTATTAAAATCAGCAGTAGTTCTGCTGTACAAACTAGCAACTAATTGATGTAAAAAATTATTTCTAGGGATGTTCTGTCCTTTAGATAATCTAATGATACTCCCTTCGTAATCTTTAGGATTTCCAGCACCATAAATACAACTCACCGAAGCTACAACTATAACATCTCTTCTGCCACTTAATAAGCTGGTGATTGTTCTCAACCTCATCTTTTCAATTTCTTCATTGATGTTTAAATCCTTTTCAATGTATGTATTGGTTGTAGGCAAGTACGCCTCAGGCTGATAATAATCGTAATAACTTACAAAATATTCAACTGCATTTTCAGGAAAAAAACTACAAAATTCACTGTAAAGTTGTGCCACCAAAGTTTTATTGTGACTCAATATTAAAATTGGTCTTTGAACTTGATTAATCACATTTGCCATGGTAAAAGTTTTACCACTGCCAGTCACTCCAATCAAAGTTTGTGCATGAACTTGGTCATTTAATCCCTCTACTAATTGTTTTATAGCAGTTGGTTGGTCGCCAGTAGGCTCAAAAGGTGCTACAAGATTAAATTTTGGCATGACTTGCAAAGATAAGTTAGAATTAAGTGAAAAAACAGAGTATTTAAAAAATAATGTTGCTTAAATTTGAGAACTTGAATTGTCATCATTTTGTAACAATTAAAAAAAATCAATTCTTGAAAACAACTTTTAATCTCTAAATTCGGTCTTATCAATCATGAAACATACACTACTTGTTTTTATTGCACTTATATTCTTTTTTAAAACCAATTATTCTCAGGAAATTTGGGGAGGTGTAATTACTTATAAAAACATTTCGCCAAAGAAATACGAAATCAAAACTATTTTATTTTACAATTGCTTCAAACCGAAATTAGACAGTGTTGCAGTTGGAATAAAAGTGAGTACTTACAACCAAAATTTATATTTACAATTAATCAACGATTCTGATTTATACAATTTGTGCCCCAGTAAAACAAGTACTGCTTGCAATACAGACAATTCCAGCAGAGGAATAAGACAAGCTGAATACACAACAGTACTAGACTTCAATGCTGGCAATTGGCCAAGCATCACCAGTGGTGTATGCGATGTGTATTTATCTTTTACCTACCAAAACAGATTGTCTAGCATTAATACCATCGACCCTAATGACAATTTTTATATTGAAAGTTATCTTAACATTTGCAATGATTATTCCTCGCCACAATTAAAACAACGCAGCATTTTTCAAGCCTGTTGTAATTACCCCTTTCTTCAATCACAATATTACGAAGGACTTCAACAATTTGATTCAATAAGTTATGATTTGGTTGAAGTTAGAAAATCTCATGCACTTAAAGCAACTTATCAAACTAACTACACCAAATCAATTCCATTTAAACCATATTGTCCACCTAATAACAATTTTAATTGTCCCCCATTGCCTAATGCAAAGCCACCTAGGGGATTTTATTTCTCAAAAACCGATGGTAGTATTATCTTTACTCCTACAGAATGTAATGAGGTTGGTGTGTATGCTTATGATCTTAAATATTTTAAATTCATTAACAACGAAATGATATTGATAGGGTATATAAATTATGAAACCATTATCAAAGTTGAACAATGCACAAACAACAATCCTCCAAGCTTAGTTGGCATTCGAAATTACACCCTGTGCGAAGGCAATAAAATCACTTTCAGAATTGACAGCAAAGACGATCAATTTTTACCTCAACAAACAAGTCCTGATACAACTGACATCACATGGAAATACAACACACCAGGAACTAGCATCAATGTTATAAACCCCAACTCAAGAGAGAAATCAATAGAAATTAATGTACAAAGTAAAGTTGGAGATGCAAGAAACATCCCTTACACCATCATAGTATATACTAAAGATAACAATTGCAGCAGCCAAATGATTACATCAAAAACAATATTAATTACTATATCTGAAAATGCAAAAAAAGAAGTTACAAGCACTATCAAAGGAAATGCTATAAAAATAAATTATTGGGGCGATAGTAAAAACAATTTTAGCTTTGAAATCAAAAACGATTCAAATCAAATCATTTATCTTGGTTTTAATAAAATTGACAGTGTTAATTTAGTTAAAAAAGGAAAATATTACATCAAATATCAAATTAACAATAAATTCAATTGCCCTATTATTACTTATGACACCATTACTATTGCTAACAATTTGAACACAGAACATTTGATTAAAACCAGTTTCAACTGTTACCCAAATCCAAGCAGTGGTTTCATTACCATACAAAGTGAGCAAAGTAATGAATTTGAAATACAAATGACAGACATATTAGGTCAAGTGGTGATAAGAAAGAAAGTAAAAAATGGCGACAACATTGATGTTACAGGATTAGAATCAGGAATCTATTTTTTAAGAAGCAGCATCCATGATCAATCAATAAAATTGGCAATAACAAAAGATTAATTAAAACCTCTTGGGCATGCCCCTCCTAAAGTCGGGTCGGGCTAATTCGCTATTACTCCTCGGCTTGTCTCGGTTTTGCCGAGAGGTAACCGCTTCTATCCCTCATGCTTGCTTACGCCTGAGCAGCGCTGGGTATGAATGTTAACATTTATTTTTTGAGAATATCTCATTTCAAACATCAAATAACATTAATTCAACAAATATAATTAATGTAGTTGAATCGTTTTATGAAAATAAAGAATTGGAAGTTCAAAAGAAAATGAATAATATAAAGTTTGAATGTTTATTACATTCAAATTAAAAAGTATCGAATTCCCAATAAAAAGATACAATTCCACAATTCACTATAAAATTTAATCTTTATTGTCACATTTTGTGATTTATTTCTCGTCTATTAAAAAAAATATTGCATTGTACAATGTCCTTATACCATCAAACAATATTCATCAATTTTAAATTACCTTTTTACATTTATGTTATTTAATTCTTTTGCATTTGGAATTTTTTTCACCACTGTATTCATTTTGTACTGGGCATTCTTTAATGTCCATCGCGTTAAGACTAGAAATCTTTATTTATTCATTGTTAGCTGTGTTTTTTATGGTTGGTGGGATTATCGATTTTTATTTTTAATCATTTTAAGCTCTTTAATAGATTATTTAATTGGTAATTTTCTCTACCAACTCAACCAAATAGAAACCCCTGATAAACAATTAAAAAATACCATTAAAAGAAAAAAGAAATATGCTTTGATTTTAAGCATTACTTTCAATATTGGTGTACTTTGTTTTTTTAAATATTTCAATTTTTTTATAGACAATTTAACCAATTTATTGTCACTTTTTCATATCAATTTTTCTACCCCTGCACTCAATATTATACTTCCTGTAGGCATTAGTTTTTACACATTTCAAACACTAAGTTATACCATTGATTTATATAAAAATGAAATTAAGCCAGCAAAAGATTGGATTCAATTTTTTGCATTTGTTACTTTTTTTCCACAATTGGTTGCAGGTCCAATTGAAAGAGCACAAAATTTGTTACCTCAGTTTGAAACTTTAAAGAAACCCAATTACCATGTGTTTAGAAAAGCAATCGTCACAATCGCATGGGGATACTTTCTAAAAATAATGATAGCAGACAGGCTTTCAGTTTATGTAGATTCAGCATATTCTGACATAAACAAATCCAATGGTTTGCCAATACTTATCGGTACAATCTTTTTTTCATTTCAACTGTATTTTGATTTTTATGCTTATTCAATCATTGCTAAGGGAACAAGTTATTTAATGGGTTTCAACTTAATTGACAATTTTAAATCGCCTTATACTTTGTCAGATTCTTTTGCCAACTTTTGGAAGCGCTGGCACATTTCTTTATCGAGTTGGTTTAAAGATTATGTTTACATTCCACTTGGAGGTAATAAAAAAGGAAAACGTAAAACCTATTTGTTTTTAATTCTTGTATTTGCAGTTAGTGGTTTATGGCATGGCTCTACTTGGAACTTTGTAATTTGGGGATTTTTAAATGCATTATTTTTAATTTTCTTAGACCCAATTTTAATTCGACTGTCGTCAATTTTAAAACACAATATTACCATCTATAAAACCATTAATAGAGTTATAATATTTTCATTTTGGTCTTTTTCACTCATATTTTTCAGGTCTGCCAATTTCAATGATGCATTATCTATCATTAGTAACATAGGTTTTTATAATTTTAATTCAATTACAAATTTCAATTTAAATAATAGTGAATTGTTGTTTACATTGTTTCTGCTTTTTATTGTTTTATCAAAAGAATTGATTTGGGAAAACAGATACAAAAAAATAGAAGAAACATTTTATAGAAAAAATCAAATAATTCGAATAGCATTTTATTGTTTATTAGTTTTATCCATCATTTATTTGGGTAAATACGGATCAGGTAACGAAAATTCATTCATCTATTTTCAATTTTAAATTATGAGTAATAAAACAAAAAATCAGCAATTAAACACAAGATTTAATTGGGTTAAAATCAGTAAAAAAATCGTTCTATGCCTGGCCATAGTCATTTCAATTGTAAGCTTAACAGACAGAAAAAAAATATTTTTATCTGACCAAAGCAATAATCATATCATAAAAAAATGGTCCTCATTTTATGATTACACTTTAGATAACGATGTTGACATATTATTAATTGGCAATTCCCACATCACTACGGGTGTTGACCCTTATGTATTGTCTAATGCAACAAACACCACGTCCTATATATTGGCTAACTCTGGAGTAAACATTGTTGATGCATGGTTTCATTTGAATGAGGCTCTAAAAATAAAAAAACCAAATTTAGTAGTGCTTGAAACTTATTGCATTAATAATTCAGAAAAACCTATTGGTAATGCTGTCATTCCATATTTTCAAAGTTTTGATGCACATAAAAACACCCTTTTAAAAATTCAAAACATGCCATTGATTTTCAAAAGTGATTATTGGTTAAGTGCTTGGTCGAGCACAATAAGAAACCATTCATTCATATTCAATCAATTTGAAACAATAAAACACAACATTGCAACCGATATTTCTTCTAGCGAAGAACCTACTTCTTTAAATTTAGGGCGATTTGCTCGATTTGATACAGGATTAGATTCAAACACATTAAAAAAATACGAAACGAATGGAGCACCAGTTAATTTCGAAAATTCTATGTTATCAGAATACTCAACTCAATATTTGCATAAAATTATAAAAACATGTAATGATAACAACATTCAATTCATGTTATTAACCATACCTATGTACCATAAACACATAAAAAATTACACTATTTGGAAAAAGAAATTAAAAGCTGAATTAAATCAATACAGCACTCTTAAATGGCTTGATTTACAAGAAAACTATGATACACTTGTTTATACACCTGAAATGTTTGAAAACACTTATGCAGAAAATCAACATTTATCCAATTTAGGCATGAGTGTTTCTGCTTATAAACTTGCAGACTTTGTCATTTCTAATTTTTCAAATCATTTACCCAATCGATCAACAGATGAAAATTGGATAGCTAATTTCAATCAGACACCCCATTTTATATACAATCAAAAGTACAACAAAAACATGTCTAACTGCAGTTTAATATGTCAAAATGAATTAATAAATCAATATAAAATAGAAGAATTATTAGTAGAGAAAAGTGAACAATCTAATTTGTTGATTTTAAAAATTAAGAAAGAAAAAAACATCAACTTACCGAAAAAATTAGAAATAAAACTAGCTATAATTTCTGGCAATGAAAAGTATGAAGTTGTAGTTCCAATGAAAAGTGATGTTAATATATTTCCAAATAAAAACGCTGTTTATTTCTGTAACATCAACAATAAAATTACTGTAAACAAGTTGCTGAATATAGAATAAATAGATGGATAATAAATAGAAAAAAACAAATTAAAAACAAAGATCATATTACCATAACCCACTGCTGAAATCGTGGGATATGTAATAATACAGGAGAGAATAAGCCTTTAAAAAATTTAATATATTCAATATGTTTTTTGTTAATTTTTTTTACAAGAAATTAAGATTATTCAAAATGTAATATTCAGTTTATTAACTAGGAGTAAGCAAATGTGAACTCCACAAAGTAATTAACTTTTTAATCTTCATTTCTTCTCACTATAACATAAATATTATAAACCCTATTAACCCCGAAGGGGTGACAGGATTATAAAAACAAATGAAAATGCTGTTCCCAAACCCCGAAGGAGTGACATTGTTATAACCAATATAATTAAGAGAAAACAACCCTGACAGGGTGGCATTATGTCAATTATATTTTCTCTTCTTTTTATTGTAAAAACTACTTGGATGTATATTTGTGAAAATGTTCAGACATCGTTTATTTTTTTATAATATCACCCATTCTGGGTTTTGGAATTTAAATGTTTTTAAATTCTA
>CAYVDH010000050.1:0-20268 GCA_964450355.1 uncultured Flavobacteriaceae bacterium | reverse complement strand
CTTTGCGCTTTATTATTAAATAGCATTTCATGCAAAAACCTGTTTTATCAAGAGGAACTCATGATTTTGGACCGATTCAAATGTCTAAAAGAAAATACATTTTATCAACCATTGAAAATGTATTTAAATTGTATGGATTCATGCCAATTGAAACCCCAGCAATGGAACAATTATCGACTCTTACAGGTAAATATGGAGAGGAAGGAGATCAATTGTTATTTAAAATATTAAACAATGGTAATTTTTTAAATGGTGTAACACCTGATGAGTTAAGCATAGAGAATTACAAATTATTGACAAATAAAATTTCAGAAAAAGGTTTGAGGTATGATTTAACAGTTCCATTTGCTAGGTTTGTTGTAATGAATCAACATCAAATCACTTTTCCTTTTAAAAGGTATCAAATGCAGCCAGTATGGCGAGCAGATAGACCAGCTAAAGGGAGATACCGTGAATTTTGGCAATGTGATGCTGATGTCATTGGCAGCAATAGTTTGTTAAATGAAGCTGATTTGTTGTCAATTTATTACCATGTATTTTCAAACTTATCATTGCCAATTTCAATACATTTAAACAACAGAAAAATACTTGAAGGAGTTTGTGAAGTTAATCATTGTGCTAATCAATTTATTGATTTTTGTACTGCAATAGATAAGTTAGATAAAATAGGTTGGGATGGGGTTGTTAACGAGTTGCAACAAAGGAATATCAACATTGATAACATTGAGCAAATTAAAAACATTTTATCTCCAGCCCCATTTGATTTGGGAAAATTAAGCCAATTAAAATTGTACTTAGAAAATTCGGAAATTGGATTAAAAGGAGTGAATGAACTCAACGAAGTTTTTGATTATTTAAAGGGCACAGATACCATCAATTCAGTGGTTTTAGATGGAACATTGGCAAGGGGTTTAAGTTATTATACAGGGTGCATTGTAGAAGTAAAGCCTTTAGGAGTTAGTATGGGTAGCATTGGTGGAGGTGGAAGATACGATGATTTAACGGGGCAATTTGGACTTAAAAATTTATCTGGAGTTGGAATTTCTTTTGGTGCAGATAGAATATACGATGTCATGGAAGAACTTAATTTGTTTCCTGTTAATAACAATCATTTTACCGATGTTCTTTTCTGTTCTATGGATGATATTGCGATTAGTTATTGCAATAAAGCCGCTAATGAATTAAGAATACTTGGCATTAAAACTGAAGTTTATCCTCAAGCAACAAAACTAAAAAAACAATTGGATTACGCTAACGATAAAAAGATTAAATATGCCGCAATTGTTGGAGAAAATGAAATAAGGGACAATAAATATTCACTTAAAAATTTAGACTCAGGTGAGCAAATGGCATTGGAACTATCGGAATTGAAAAAAATAATTTTAGAAAATAAATAGCATGATTTCAATAGGTGAACACATCAGTTTTGAAGATTTAAAACAAACAATTAAAACCAATCAATTAATTTCTTTGTCTAACAAAGGAAAAGAAAATACATTAAAATCTTATCAATATTTACAAAATAAAATTGAACATTCAAACGATAGTTTTTATGGCATAAATACTGGTTTTGGTTCATTGTGTAATACCAAAATTGAAAAAGAGGATTTAAGTCTTTTACAAGATAATTTAATTAAATCACATGCTTGTGGATTTGGTAATACGGTGGATATAGAAATAGTGAAATTGATGTTGTTATTAAAGGCCCAATCACTTTCTTTTGGTCACAGTGGAGTTCAGTTAGAAACAATAGAAAGGTTGATTTTCTTTTATAACAATGATATCATTCCTGTTGTGTATGAACAAGGTTCATTAGGCGCAAGCGGTGATTTAGCCCCTTTGGCTCATTTGTGTTTGCCTTTAATTGGTTATGGTGAAGTTTGGATTAATGGCGAAAAAAAATCAGCATCTGAAGCGTTAAAAATACACCATCTAGAGCCACTTAAGCTTAAGGCAAAGGAAGGTTTAGCTTTAATTAATGGAACTCAATTCATGTGTGCTTATGGCGTTTATAACGTTTTAAAATTTGAGCAATTGTTTCATCTTGCTAATCAAATTTCGTGTGTAAGCATCGATGCTTTTGATGGCAGGTTGGAGCCATTTTTTCCTCATAGTCACATCATCAGACCACATAAAGGACAACAGTTAGTTGCTGATAAAATATACTCTGTTTTGTCAAAAAGTGAAATAGCAAATCAAACTAAATCGAATGTTCAAGACCCATATAGTTTCCGATGTATTCCTCAAGTGCATGGAGCTAGTTGGGATGTTTTACAACAAGTAAAAAATGTGTTTTTAATTGAAGTCAATTCTGTAACAGATAATCCCAATATCTTTCCTGATGATGATTTAATCTTAAGTGCTGGAAATTTCCATGGTCAGCCATTGGCAATGCAACTTGATTTTTTAGCAATTGCTGCTTCTGAATTAGCCAATATAAGTGAAAGAAGGATTTATAAATTAATATCTGGGGAAAGAAACCTGCCAGCATTTTTAATTAAAAATTCAGGATTAAACAGTGGATTCATGATTCCTCAATACACTGCTGCAAGTATAGTTAGCCAGAATAAACAATTGTGTACTCCTGCAAGCGTAGATAGCATAGTGAGTAGCAATGGACAAGAAGACCATGTCAGCATGGGAGCTAATGCTGCCACCAAATGCAAGTTGGTTATAGAAAACCTTGAAAAAATATTAAGTATTGAACTGTTTAATGCTGCTCAGGCTATAGAATTTCGCAAGCCACTAAAATCCTCACCAGAAATAGAAACTTTTATAAGTGAATATAGAAAGTTAGTTCCTTTTGTTGAAGAAGATTGTTACATGAAAGTTGAAATGGACAAAAGTTTAACGTTTTTAAAATCGATGTCTTAATTATATCACTTCATTTTGTAATTTCATTACTTGATTTTCAATATTAAAATCAAATTTTCTGCCTTCAATGGCTAGTTCAGTGTTTTCAAATTTGCTTTTAGCTTCTACTAATAAAGGTTCTAAATCATCGTATCTCGATGAAAAATGACCTATCAATAGCTTTCCTACCTTGGCTTCGCTTGCAATAATCCCTGCTTGGAGTGCAGTGCTGTGATACCTTTCAGCTGCTTTTTCATGGAATAAATGAAGATAAGTAGTTTCATGATACAATACAGTTGCATCGCTTATGTATTGCACAATGTCTAAATCAAAAATTGTATCACTGCAATAAGCATAACTTTTAACTGGTTTAGGATTGAAAGTCAATTCGGTATTAGGAATTTCTACACCGTTATTTAAAGTGTAATTATTGCCTGTTTTAATGCTGCGATAATACGCTACAGGGATGTTGTATTCATTTATTTTTTCAATATTTAAAGGCCTTTCTTTGCTAGCTTCTTTTATAAGAAAGCCAGTACAATGTATTCTGTGTTTTAATGGAAATGAATACAATTCAAATGAACTGTTTTTTAAAATAAACTCTTGGCTATTAGGGTTGGTAGGATGAAATTTGATTTCAAACTGAGGGGCTAAATTGCCATGCATCATTTGTAAATCTATGATGATTTTAAGAGGGGGAGGACCAATGATGTGTAATTTTTGTTTTCTACCCATTAAGTTCATGGTAGAAATTAAGCCAATCAATCCAAAATAGTGGTCGCCATGCAAATGACTAATGCAAATGTAATCTATGCCTGTATGCCTTATTCCATATTTTATCATTTGTGATTGAGTACCTTCACCACAATCTAACATCACTTTTTCACTTCCTATTTTTAAAATTTGTGATGTAGGATGTCTATCTCTTGTAGGAGTAGCACTTGAAGAGCCTAAAATATACAGTTCGGGGTACATGGGTTTTAACTATCTTTAGTATAGTACAATTAAAAAACTATTTACCCCTAAGAAATAATCCATTATTTTTGCCCTAAAATGGAACTGAATAAAATTGCTATCATCACTGGTGCATCTTCTGGCATTGGAAAAGCTTGTGCAGAAATACTTGCTCAAAATGGATATTCTCTGATTTTGGCTGCTCGAAGAGAGTCATTATTAAAAGAGCTTAGTCAGGGTTTAAATGATAAATATCAAACTAACTGCTTAATAATTAAATTAGATGTAAGAAACAGGCAAGAAGTAGAAGAAACTTTTTCAAACTTACCAGATGAATGGAAGAACATTTCAGTGTTAATAAACAATGCTGGATTAGCTATGGGCTTGTCAACAATAGAAGATGGAAATGTAGATCATTGGGATACCATGATTGATACCAACATCAAAGGTTTGTTGTATTCCACTAAAAATGTATTGCCTTACATGATCAATCATAAAAAAGGGCATATTATTAATGTTGGGAGCATTGCGGGAAAAGAAATTTATAACAATGGAAATGTCTATTGCGGAACTAAACATGCCGTTGATGCTCTAAACAGAAGCATGAGGTTGGATTTGGTAAAGCACAACATCAAGGTATCTGCAATTCACCCTGGGGCTGTAGAAACTGAATTTTCAATTGTAAGATTTGAAGGTGATGAAGATAGAGCTAAAAAAGTGTATGAAGGGTTTGAGAATTTAGTAGCTCAAGATGTGGCTGAAGCCGTGTGGTTCATGATTAATAGGCCTGAGCATGTCAATATCAATGAAATGACCATTATGCCAACTGCTCAACCCATGGCAGGACTAATTCACAGAAAATAACAATTGGGTAGTCTTAACTATAAAATATCATTCATTGGTTTAGTCATTTTAATTGCGATTTTTTCGTATATCAATCTATTCGTATTCCCTAATTACATTTCTCCTTATCAATCATGGACAAATTCCAATAATTTTTTTGTTTTTAATGAGTTTAGATTGCCTAAAACATTGACAGCTATTTTTGTGGGTGCCGCTTTGTCTTTAAGTGGTTTAATTTTACAACAATTGTTTAAAAATAAATTAGCAGGACCTTATGTCTTAGGAGTAAGTTCTGGGGCATCACTTTTTGTTGAAATTTCCATCATAGGAGCTTCCATATTTAATGTTCAATTACTGAGCCAGTCATACAGCATTTCCATGGCTGGTTTAATGGGAGCTTTACTAGTTATTTTATTGCTCATTGCGGTTTCAAAAAAAACAGGTTTTAGCCATACCATTTTGCTTTTTGGAGTTGTTTTGTCTCAAATCATTGGAGCATGTCAAGTTTTTTTAGATTATTTAGCAAACCCAAATGAATTAAAATTGTTTTCATTGTGGACAATGGGGACATTTTCTAATGTCAACAATGTTCAATTAGTATTTTTATCATCCGTTATTTTAATTGGCTTAATTTGGGCTTTTTATTTAATGAAACCACTGCAAACATTTATTCTTGGTGAAGATATAGCTAAAACCTTAGGGGTAAATACTAAAAGTGTTTCCATTCAGTTGATGTTGTGTACAGGGGTACTTACGGGTGTTTCAACAGCTTTTTGTGGTCCCATTGCTTTTATTGGCATGGCGATACCTAACCTTGTTAAATTGATGTTTAAAACATCCAATCATCAAGTGCTTTTTTGGTTTAGTATATTATTGGGGTCTTTAATGGCATTGATATGCGATACCGTTGGTAATTCTAATTGGTTTAGTGTACAATTGCCCATCAATGTAACTTCTTCAATGATTGGTGGTCCTTTTATTCTGTATATTTTATTATCTAAAAAACAATGAATACACCTGTATCTATCAATATCAATAATTTAACATTAAAAGTTAACAAGGGTGTTTTGATTGATGATTTTAATATCGAAATAAATGAATCAGGTTTGTATTTTTTGACTGGAGAAAATGGATGTGGTAAATCTACTTTTTTAAAAACATTGTGTAAAATACATGACTTGTATGAAGGAGATGTATTCATTCAAAATAAAAAGATCAAAACATGGACAAATAGTGAATTGTCTAAGGTTGTGGCTTTTGTAAATAACTACCGAGCTTACAACGATTATTTTAGTGCCAAAGAATTGGTGTCATTAGGCAATGTTTTTAATTCCAATTCTGATATCAATAAACAAACTGAATTAGCGATGGAAAGAATGTCAATTCTTCACTTGCAAAATCGCTCTGTTCATGAATTGAGTGATGGGGAATATCAAAAAGTAAACATTGCTAGAGCATTGTCCCAAAATACACCCATTTTGTTGTTGGATGAGCCTAGTGCTTTTTTAGATTATCCCTCAAAAATTAAGTTGTTTCAAATGTTGCAAGACTTGGCTGTGAAAGATAAAAAATTGATATTTTGTAGCACTCATGACATCGAATTAGCAAAAGGATTTAGTAGTCATTTTTTGCATTTTCAACACGGAAAAATTGAATTGATGAACAGTGCGCCTGATTGGCATTAAAAAATAAAACATAATTTACTTTAAACTGTTTAACTTTGCAGTAAGATTATGAGTGCCGAATATAAATTAGATACCATTGAATCCGCCATAGAGGATATAAAAGCTGGTAAAATGATCATTGTAGTAGATGATGAAGACAGAGAAAATGAAGGTGATTTCTTAACGGCAGCTGAAAATGTAACTCCTGAAATGGTTAATTTCATGACCAAAGAAGGACGTGGATTGATATGTGTTCCATTGTTGCCAGATAGATGCAATGAATTGAACTTGGATTTAATGGTGTTAGCAAATGATTCAGTACACGAGACACCTTTTACAATTTCAGTAGATTTAAAAGGGCATGGAACTACTACCGGTATTTCTGCATCAGACCGTAGCAAAACCATTCAAGCATTGGTAAACAGTGAAACCAAGCCATTTGATTTAGCTCGCCCTGGTCATATATTCCCATTAAAAGCTCAAAATGAAGGTGTACTTAAAAGAGCAGGACATACAGAGGCAGCAATTGATTTTGCTAGATTAGCTGGGAAAAAACCAGTGGGTTGTATTGTTGAAATACTCAAAGAAGATGGCGAAATGGCAAGGCTACCTGAATTGTTTGATATTGCTAAAAAACACAATTTTAAAATTGTATCTATTGAGGATTTAATAAAATACAGAATTAAAAATGAATCCTTAGTTAAAAGAGAGATCTCTGTTAATTTACCAACTATTTATGGTGATTTTGAATTGCTAGCATACACTCAAACAAGTAACAATAGCCAACATTTAGTCATTAAAAAAGGAGAATGGTCAAAAGACGAACCAATATTAGTCAGAGTACACAGCAGTTGCATGACTGGAGATATTTTTGGGAGTTGCAGATGTGATTGTGGTGAACAATTACAACAAGCCATGAAATTGATTGAAGCCAATGGCAAAGGTGTCATTTTATACATGAATCAAGAAGGAAGGGGAATTGGATTATTAAACAAACTAAAAGCTTATAAACTTCAAGAATCTGGTATGGATACTGTAGAAGCAAATATTGAATTAGGTTTTAAACCCGATGAAAGAGACTACGGAATAGGAGCTCAAATTTTAAGAGATTTAGGTATTTCTAAAATGAAATTGATGAGTAATAATCCTAAAAAAAGAACAGGTTTGATAGGTTATGGTTTGGAAATAGTAGAAAACATACCATTGAAATTTGAATCAAACATCCATAACGACAACTACTTAAATACCAAGAAAGTGAAACTTGGTCACGATTTGTAGAATTATTTTTTTGGTTTGGTTTTGTTTTTCTTCTTGTAATCTCCTCTGCTCCATGCTTCAAAAAATTGGGCCCAAGCAAATGGATTCATGAGGTTCATTGGTGGAATTTGACCACCTGCATAATACGTTTTCATTACATGGTTTTGAACCATCACTTTGTATGCTTCAGATGAAGAACCTCCCATATTAAGTGCTTGTTCTTTCAGTCTTTCTCTCTCTAAATTGTTTTTAGCTCTTGCTAGGTCGTCATCTGGAATGGATTTAGTAACAAAAGCATAATCAAAAGTGGAGCGGTTAGGCATAGGCATTATCATTACTCCAGGCAAATGAAATGTGTCTTGATTCATTAATTTCACTACGCTGTATTTACTGTCTTGTAAAGTGTCAGGAATTATAAAATAAGAAGGTTTGAATTCAACGTGAGAGAACATAATGGTATCACCTTTTTGAGCTACAAATGAGAAATAACCGTCTAAATTAGAATAAGTTCCATAAGGCTTATTTAATACTGAAACACTTGCAAATGGAACGGGGTATATGCTGTCTGATGACAATAACAATCCTGAAAATTGAATCAGGTTTTTGTCTATTTCATTGGTTTGGCCAAAGACTTTCAATGAAAAAAACAAGACAAAAAATATAAAATTTCTTTTTAACATAAACTTAAATCAAAAAACCAACGGCTATTGTTGTAATGACCAATACAAAAGCAGGAAGTTTAGTGTAACGCAAATATAATAAACTTAAGCCAAAGATGACAGAAAATTCTATGAAATTGATGTTTAGAGCTTTTAATTCAATTTTGCTAATTCCAAAAGATTTTAAATAAGGCAACGTCATAAATATTGCTGAAGCCCATACAAAACCAATACTTACAGAAATAATTCCATCGAGTGAGCGATAGACTATTGGGTATTTTTTCAACTGATTCCATATAGGATAAACAAAAAATATGAGCAAAGTGCCGGGTAAAAAAATTGCCAAAGTGCCAATTCCACAACCCATAAGTTGACCATACACATCGTACCCCATTTTTTTCATAGCTATTCCATTGGCGTATGTTGCTATACAAAATGTAGGTCCGGGTATAGCTTGCAATAATCCAATTCCAGTATTAAATTCTTGGATTGTTAAATATTGTTTTTGCTTGAATTCTACAAATTCGGTTAGTACCATAGAATACAGCACATTGCCACCACCAAAAACCATGCTGCCCATGCGGTAAGTGTTTTCAAATAGCAATATTGGTTCAGATAATTGAGGAAACGTACTTTTAGTAAGTATTCCGATTGTGGCAGCACTTATTAAAATTAATAACATTAAACTCAAATTAGCCCATTTAATATTGATTAATGGCTTAGTATTAGGAATAAATTCGTGGTTGCCAAAATTGGCTGACATATATGCTCCAAATATCAGTAAGATTGGAAATATGTAAGGAGTATGGAAGGCAACAGACACTATGCCAGCAATTAAAGCGAGAAAAACACTTAATAAATCATTTTTTAATAAACTGGTCATTTTTAAAGCTGCCATAATGACAAATGCTAAGGCCATTGGGCCAATGTATCTAAAATTATTAGGGTCAACATAATTGGTAGATATAGCAAAAGCAGACATTAAAACTGCAGCTGGTAATATCCAAATTAGGAGTGAGATAAATGCTAATTTAGGACCTCCCATTTTGAAAGCAATTGATGTCAATGTTTGGGTTGATGAAGGTCCAGGTAATATTTGACAAAGGCTATTTAATTCAAGTAAATCCTTTTCAGAAATGTATTTTTTTTCATGAACTAATTTCTTTAAAAACAAAGCCATATGCATTTCTGGTCCACCAAATGCAGACAAAGACAATGTAAATATGTCTTTTAAGAAAACAATGTCTCTTACTTTTTTAAAATCAGTTTTTATTAACAATGGTTAAAATATTCCTCGAAATTGCAGAATTTTGCAACATGTTCAAAAAAATATTTTACTTTTTATTGTTTTCTTTTGTTTTCATTCAATGCAGCAACAAATCTATTGAATACGAAATTCAATATGAATTACAAATGATAGACACGCTTCAACACCGATTAGGAGAAGTGAAATCGTGGTTAGATAAAATAGATATTGAGGATTATGCCGAAAGAGCTGACATCATAGAAAATAATTACTATTACTGCGACAGCTATTTTAGAACGCATAAAATAGAAGTTACAAAAGACATTTCTACCATGATGGATGAGTACAAAGGGTTAATGAACATCTATAAAATAGTGTTAAATAACCATAAAAACATAGTGATGGAAACCGAGGAATTGTACATTCAACTAAAAACTTTAAAAAATTCCACTAAATCCAAAGACTATAAAAAAGAAACTTTTAAGCAATATTTTCAAAAAGAAAAGGAAGATATTTTAAAATTGCACGACATGGCTAAGTATGTGCTAACACCAGCCATAGTTACTGAAAATAATTTTCAAAGAAGACAAACAGAAGTTGAAGATTTGATGGGTTCTTTTAAAAAATAATCCTTTAGTTTTATAAAAATTTCACCTTTCAATTCAATACCTTTGCACCGTGAATTTAGAAAGTGAAATTTATAAGAGGAAAACATTTGCAATCATCTCACATCCAGATGCTGGTAAAACAACATTAACTGAAAAATTCTTGTTGTTTGGAGGAGCTATACAAACTGCAGGGGCCGTAAAATCTAACAAAATAAAAAAAGCGGCAACCAGTGATTTTATGGAAATAGAAAAACAAAGGGGGATTTCCGTTGCCACTTCTGTAATGACATTTGAATATCAAAATAAGCTCATTAACATTTTGGATACTCCAGGGCATAAAGACTTTGCTGAAGATACATACAGAACTCTTACAGCTGTAGATAGTGTCATATTAGTAATTGATTGTGTTAAGGGTGTAGAAGAGCAAACCAAAAGATTGATGGAAGTGTGTAGAATGAGAAATACTCCTGTCATCGTTTTTATTAATAAAGTAGATAGAGATGGAAAAGACCCTTTTGATTTATTAGATGAATTGGAGCAAGAATTGAACATCAAAGTTCGACCATTAAGTTGGCCAATCAATGGAGGGAGAGATTTCAAAGGTGTATATAAAATTTATGACAAAAGTCTTAATTTTTTCGAAGCTAATAAAACCAAAATAGCAAAAGATGTAGTAAAAATCGAGAATTTAAACGACCCGCTACTAGATGAATTAATAGATAAAGATGCTCAAAAATTGAGACAAGACATAGAATTAATTGATGGAGTATATGGGGATTTTGATGTCAATAGGTATTTGGAAGGGGAGGAAGCTCCTGTTTTTTTTGGAAGTGCTTTAAATAACTTTGGTATAAAAGAATTGTTGGAAAAATTCATTGAAATAGCTCCTTTCCCTCAGCCAAGGGTAAGTAGTGAAAGAACAGTTGAACCAATGGAAAATAAGTTTTCTGGATTTATTTTTAAAATTCACGCTAACCTAGATCCAAGGCATAGAGACAGAATAGCCTTTCTTAGAGTTTGTTCTGGCGTGTTTGAAAGAAACAAGTTTTTTCACCATGTTAGGTTACAAAAAAACATGAAATTTGCAAGTCCTTTTACTTTTATGGCAGATAGTAAAGAGTTGTTAGAAGAGGCTTTTGCAGGAGATGTTGTAGGATTGTACGATACTGGAAATTTTAAAATTGGTGATACATTAACCGAAGGAGAAAAAATTATGTTTAAAGGTATTCCTTCATTTTCACCTGAAATATTTAAAGAGTTAATCAATTTAGATCCTATGAAATCCAAGCAATTGGAAAAAGGAATTGATCAATTAACAGATGAGGGAGTTGCTCAATTGTTTAGACAAGAACCAGGGAATAGGAAATTCATTGGAACAGTTGGAGAATTGCAATTTGAAGTAATACAATACAGACTAGAGAATGAGTACAATGCCAAATGTAGATTTGAAGCCCGACCGTTTCACAAAGCCTGTTGGATGACAGGAGACAAACAAGCCATTGATGATTTTTGCAAGTTTAAACAAAAAAACATAGTTCATGACAAAGACGGGAACTTGGTATTTTTAGCAGAAACTTCGTGGATATTAAACACAGCGATAGAACAAAATCCAAAAATCACTTTCCATTCAACATCAGAATTTAAGGTATAATTTCAATGAACCCAAACATTCCCAAAACAAATAAAAAGCGAATCGTTATTGTTGGAGGTGGATTTGCTGGATTAAAATTAGCAACCTCTTTAAAAAACTCAAATTTTCAAATTGTTTTACTTGATAAAAACAATTACCATCAATTTCAACCTTTATTGTATCAAGTTGCTACTGCTGGTCTTGAACCCAGTGCCATAGCTTTTCCATTCAGGAAAATTTTACAAAAATTTAAACACTTCCATTTCAGAGAAACTACAGTTTTAAAAGTAAATTCAAATTTAAATACTCTAGAGACGACTATAGGGACTATTGAATACGATATTCTTGTAATAGCCACCGGAACTGACACTAATTTTTATAAAATAAATTCGTTGATGGAAAATGCCATTCCAATGAAATCAGTCTCAGAAGCACTAAAAATACGCAATACTATTCTTGAAGATTTTGAATATGCCATGGTGTCTGAAAATGAAGAAGAGTTAGATAAAAATTTAGACATTGTTATTGTTGGAGGAGGTCCTACTGGCGTAGAACTAGCAGGGGCAATTTCTGACATGCGAAATCATATTTTGCCAAAAGATTACCCCGAAATAGATTTCAGTAAAATGAATATTTATATAATTGAATCTGGAGAAAGAGTGTTGGCTAGCATGAGAGAAAATTCAAGTCAAAAAGCACTTGATTATTTGCAAAAATTAAATGTAAAAGTGCTATTGAAAACAAGCGTTAAATCTTATGAAAATGAAACAGTTCAGTTATCTGATGGAAGCATTTTAAAAACTAAAACTCTGATTTGGGCAGCAGGTGTAACTCCCAATAAAATCAATGGATTTACAGATTTAGATTATCATCCTAGTTCAAGATTGATTGTAGATAAAACCAACAAATTAATAAACTACTCAAACATTTATGCCATAGGAGATAATTCAATACTATTGAATGACCGTTATCCCAAAGGACACCCTCAAGTAGCTCAAGTAGCCATTCAACAGGCTAAAAATTTAGCTAAAAATTTGAAAAATTCTGTAAGAATAAATGAGTTTTCATACATTGACAAAGGAAGCATGGCAACAATTGGAAGAAATCTAGCCGTTGTCGATTTGCCAAAGTTCTCTTTTGGAGGCATTTTCGCTTGGTTGGTTTGGATGTTTGTTCATTTAATGGCAATAGTAGGGGTGAAAAATAAGTTTTTTATTTTTATCAGTTGGACCATCGCTTATTTTACTAAAGACCAATCGTTAAGGTTGATCATCAGACCCAAAAGTAAATCCAATAAAAATTAGGCACTTTTTTTGTTTATTTAATGGATTATAGACAATTTATATTTTTGAATAAATATTTTTTTTAGAAAACAAAAAATACACTATGTTTGAAGTAACAATGCAAAATCTACGTCAAGGCTTATTAAGTTCCTGCTTATTCGCATATTCTGCTATCAGTGCTCAAGTAGATAATTACTTTGAATTTACCTCTAATTGGATAAAAGGAGATAAAATTGTCTATCAACTCTCTGAACTAAAATTCAAACAGAATCCTTACGGACAATATTTGTACATGCAGTATGACACCAGTTACATGATTTTTAATGTCATTGAAAAAACAGATAGCAATACCCTGATTAACTTAAATTTTGCAGATGGTTATTACAATGGAATTCCAACCAACGATGTAATGGATGGAATAGACCCTCTTAAAACAGAAACTTATGAATTGGCATTCAATAACCAAGGTGCTTTCATTGAATTATTGAATTGGGAAAAATTTGCTGGTATTCTTATTCAAAATTTAAAAACATCATACATCAACAAAGAAATTGATTCATTAACACTAAAATATTATTACGTATATTATCACAATCAAAGCAATGTAGAAAAAACATTGTTGCCGCGTATGTTAGAATTGACCTCGTTGTATGGCGAAAAATATGTCATCAACACTCGATATACTCAAGCTCGTGAAGTTGTTAATCCCTTTGGTGGAGATAATTTAATGAAATCAGGGACTTTTTATGCTTATACTTTGCCAGAGTTTAAAAACTCAACTTTTTTCAAAGGGCAAGTAAAAACAGATTACGATGATAATTTAACTTTACAAGAAGAATATTATGCCAATTCAAATGCTCAAAAGCCAGATACTTTCATTGAAGCCGCACCTTATATCTACATGGTAGATACTTATGAGTATCAGTATGGAAACATCACCAAAAAAATAATCAGGTATGCAACTACCCATACCGTTCATTTTGGAAATGATAAACAAGGTCTTGACAGAACTTATCAATTGATGTCCTATTAATGAAAATTGGAGATAAACCAACTTTATTTCTACTATTTTTTTCAGCTACATTGTATTTTTTCCTTTTTATTCAAAGTCAAGGAATAGAAGGGGGACAAGATTCTTGGAATCATTTTTTAATATCTAAATACGCAATAAAATACCCCAATTTATTGCTTGATCAATGGAATAAACCTGTGTTTACTTGGGTATCCGTATTAATTTGTCAAATGGGCATCAATGCCTTGATTGTGTTTAATTTTATTTGTCTGTTATTAGGAGCTTATTTATCGTCTGATGTTTTAAAAAAATTAAATGTACAACACCATTATTTATCAATTCCATTGTTGTTGTTTTCTCCAATTGTCTTGGGAAATGCTGTATCTGGGTTAACAGAGCCTTTGAATTTGTTGTTATTGGTTATAGTACTTCATCAATGGGCATTTAAAAATGAAAAAACAGCAGTTTTATTAGCTTCATTTTTGCCTTATTTAAGAACAGAAGGTTTTGTTATTTGTGCTGCCTTTTTTGTTTTTATTCTCATCAATAAAAAATATAAACTGTTGTTATGGCTTTTCATAGGAAGTTTGGTCATGAACATAGTTGGGTATATAATCACAAAAAAACCTTTATGGATCATCACCGAAAATCCGTATTTAAAATTTGAGTTGAATAGCTCATTCGACCCTGGCAATGGAAGTTTATTGCATTTTGTAAATAAATCTAATCTTATTTTTGGAATTGTATTGGTGTGTTTGTTTTTAATTTCCCTGTTTATGTATTTTAAAAGTAAATGGAATAAACATGATTTTATCCTTTTAAATGCATTGGTATTTGGGTTTTATTTTGCTGCACATACACTCATCTATTATTTGGGAATATTGGGAAGCCATGGATTAACAAGAGTGATGTTGGTTGTAGTTCCCAACATGGTTTTTGTCTCTTTTGTTGGAATCAATGGGTTGTTAAGTTTTGTAAAAAATAAAAAATTACAAACAACAATCATCGTTGTAATGGTATTGATAGTAATACAAACAGGTTATGCAATAAATGATTACGCCAAGCCATATAAAATAAAACAGGCTACAGTAAAATCAGAAAAAGCTAATGAACATTTTGTGGTAGCAGGAGAATGGCTTAAATCCAATCATCTAATGGAAAGAAGAATTGTTCATCAAGCGCCTTTTTTTAATGTAAAATTCAATAAAGACCCATACAATGTCAATTCCACTTATTACACTTGGAGCATTGATAAATCTAACGATTGGACTACTGTTGGAACCATTGTAATATGGGATGGTTTTTATGCAATAAGAGAGGGTGGATTACCTTTGGATTGGTTAAAGAACAACAGTAATTACAGGCAATTGCATTACATTAAAGGAGAGGGAGGTAGTAACCCAGAAATGTTTGATATGTATATATTCGAAAAAGTAAAATAAATATTTTTTCAATAGACTAGCTTCTTAATTTATTTCTATTAATAAATTAACCTTATTTTTGCCCTCATGAAATTTGGAACAAAAGCCTTACATGCGGGTATAGAACCTGATCCATCAACTGGAGCCATCATGACTCCTATATTTCAAACCAGTACATTTGCTCAAGATTATCCAGGAAAACACAAAGGATACGCTTATGCAAGAGGAAAAAATCCTACAAGAACTCAACTAGAAAACAATTTAGCAGCTTTGGAAAATGCTAAACATGCCATTTGTTTTTCAAGCGGAATGGGGGCAGTAGATGCTGTAATAAAATTGTTAAAGCCTGGAGATGAAGTCATAACTGGTGACGACATTTACGGTGGTAGTTACAGGTTATTTTCTAAAATTTACGAACCATTTGGCATCAAGTTTCATTACATAGATTTATATGATTCAGAAAATATAAAAAAATACATCAATGCTAATACTAAATTGATATGGGCAGAGACTCCAACAAATCCAACATTAAAAATAGTGGACATAAAAGCGGTATCAGCCATTGCAAAACAGAATCAATTAATGCTGTGCATAGATAATACATTTGCCTCGCCATATTTACAAAATCCATTAGATTTAGGGGCTGACATAGTGATGCATAGTGCTACCAAATACTTGGGAGGTCATAGCGATGTCATCATGGGAGCATTGATGTGCAATGATCAAACTTTGTATGAAAGATTGGCATTTATTTTAAATAGTTGTGGAGCTAATCCCGGTCCTATGGATTGTTTTTTAGTTATAAGGGGAATTAAAACTCTTCACTTAAGAATGAAAGCCCATTGTGAAAACGGCAAAGAAATAGCAAATTATTTAAGGAATCATCCAAAAATAGGTAAAGTATATTGGCCCGGTTTTGAAGATGCTCATGGACATCAAATTGCTAAACAGCAAATGAGAGGATTTGGAGGCATGGTCTCCTTTACATTAAAAGGAGATAGTTTTGAATCGGCTATGAAATTTGCTACCAATGTGCATGTGTTTACATTAGCTGAATCATTAGGGGGAGTTGAAAGTTTGGTGAATCATCCAGCAAGCATGACACATGCTAGCATTCCGAAAGAAGAAAGAGAAAAATCAGGAGTAGTTGATGGGTTATTAAGATTGAGTGTGGGAGTAGAAGATGTAGAGGATTTAATTGCAGATGTTGAACAAGCATTAACTCATTGTTAAAATGCCTTTAGGGCTTATTTATTTACTTTGTTTAGCAATAGCTCCAGGAGTAGCTATTTCGCTGTATGTCTATAAAAAAGACAAATTCGATAAGGAGCCCAAAAAATTGTTGTTGTTAGCCTTCGTTTTTGGGGTAATTTCTACTATACCAGCAGTTATTTTAAGCGTTTATTTCAAGAAACAAACGGGTTTGTCAGAACATACTTTACCAATATTGGGTTTGTTAAGCTTTTCATTGATGGGTATAGGTTTGGTGGAAGAAATTAGCAAATGGATTTTTGTCAGGTATTTTTACAAACACAAAGCGTTTAGTGAGCCATTTGATGGTATAGTTTACAGCGTGATGGTGAGCATGGGTTTTGCTACTATCGAAAATGTTTTTTATGTATTAGAAGGAGGAATATCGGTAGGAATATTAAGAATGTTTATATCTGTTCCTGCTCATGCAGCATTTGCTGTAGTGATGGGGAATTATTTTGGGATGGCAAAATTTCTAAAACCAAAACCTTATTTATTGTTATTGGGATTAATAATACCTGCAATTTACCATGGATTGTTTGATTTTTTTCTTTTGCAGAAATACAGCTTTTTGTTGACTTTAGGAGCTGTTATCACCTTTGTTCATATTGTGTGGTTGAGCAAGCGAATCATAAAAAGGAGGGAGAGATAATGAATAAAATGAAAGAGAAACTGGATAGGTATTATAAAGCCTATCATCAGTTGAATTTTATAGAAAATGATCCCATATTAATACCACATCGTTTCAGTAAAAAGGAAGACATTGAAATCATGGGATTTTTTGCTTCGATATTAGCCTGGGGGCAGCGAGTAAGCATCATTAATAGTTGCAATAAGATTGCTAAAATATTTGATGAAAATCCACACGACTTTATTTTAAATCACAAGGATTCTGACTTAAAAGCATGTTTAGGGTTTGTTCACCGAACATTCAATGATACAGATTTGTTGTCTATTATTGGGTTTTTAAAAGAGCAGTATAAGGAGCATGGCAGTTTAGAACATACTTTTTCTAAGCATTTAAGCTCAAGGAGTGAAACCATTGAGGGAGCATTGATTGGATTTAGGCAATCATTTGAGCAGTGTTCAAGTTTTGTATCACGAAGTAAAAAACACATTTCAAGTCCGTTAAATGGAAGTGCATGCAAACGATTGTGTATGTATTTACGATGGATGGTAAGGCAAGACGATAAGGGCATAGATTTTGGAATTTGGAAAAACATCAAGCCTTCACAATTGGTATGTCCTATGGATGTGCATGTGTTGAATACAGTGAATGAAATAGGGTTGATGAGATGTGACAAATCAGATTGGAAAACGGCATTGGAATTGACAAGTAAGTTAAAAAGATTTAGCAAAGAAGACCCAGTGAAATATGATTTTGCTTTATTTGGCTATGGAGTAAACAAAAAAGAGCGCCTGTAATTGAGGCGCTCTTTTTTTATAAAGTTTGCAAAGTGAATCTTATCTTACACCATGCATCATGGAAAGTAATTTCTTAGATAGGAAGAACAGGATAAGAGAGGCGATACCTGCCATAAATACGAATATCATAAAGAAATCAAACAATGTTTCGATTTGGAATCCCATAAAACTTGGTTTTTTAGGTTTTAAATTCCACACTTGAACGAATTGTTTTTTAACTTGTTTTTTGTCAATAGCTTTTTCTACGATTTCTTGTGTTAGAATTTTAGTGCCATTATCAAATACAATTGCTCTATCGAAATCTCCATTACTTAATTTAATTAATTTCAGAAAATAATTTGATACACTAGCTTTATTTGTTGTATCAATAGTTATTGAAGCAATACTGTCTTCTTTTTCTGATTTATCATTAGTTTTAACAAACGTGATGTTAGCTTGAATTATATTAGAACTTTCTTTAGGATTTGCTTTCCATATCATTGTATCTAACATTGCGTTGTTCAAGATTAAAACATTGGTTTCATTTGTTAATTTATTGATGCTTTTTTCTACTTTTACTTCTTCGGGATAAAGGGAGCTTAGGGTTCCAGCAAATTTATTTGCTGCTGATGTTGATAAAAACCAAACACCCATCAAAAGTGAAGCAAGTTTGACAGGAGCTAGTTTGTTCACCATCGATAATCCTATAGGAGATAAACATAATTCTCCAAAAGTATGGATAGTATATAAATTAATAAGCCAAATCATACTAACCTTTGCACTTGGGTCAATGCCTTTAACTCCAAAAGCTATGTATAAATAACCAATAGCTAATAATAATAGACCTAAAGCTTGTTTGTATGGAGAAGCAGGTTCCATACCTTTTCCACTTAATTTAGTCCATAACCAAGAAAATACTGGAGCAAATATGACAATAGCAATTGCATTTATTGATTGAAAATAACTTGTTGGAATTTCATTAATTTGTGTACCTGATGCTGGTGTATTAAGCATTTTATATATTAATCCACCAACTGAACCTAAGATTAATAGTAGTATCAATTCCTTTAAGCCTTTTTTCTCATTATTAAACCCTTTAAAAACTTTGTAGCCAATAAATAATAAAATGGCTGATAAAGTTAAATATATAATGCTTAAAGTGGTTTTTGAAAGTGAAAGCCCTAAATTTCTATTTGTCTGTTCTTCAGCAAAGTAAGTAAGGGATGCACCTGCTTGTTCAAATGCACTCCAAAAGAAAATAACAAAAAATGCTACGATGTAAATGACCCAAATTCTATCTTTTTCTATTTTACTTAAACTAGGGTCTGAAATAATAAAACCTGGAGCAGCAATTGTCAATGAAAAGATAAAACAACCAATAATGTCCATGTCAAGACCAAATTTAAATGTTGCAAACAAGGCTAAAAATACTCCAACCCAAATACCAATTAATTTAGGAGAGAAAGCACTTTTTACTTCAGTAGCAGTATCAATTTCAGTTGTTTCCCTTTTGTTATTAGGAGCTACGCCAATTTGTGTTCCTTCAGGAGTAACAATGTAATGATCTTTTAGCCAAATGAACATGATAGTGCTTAATAACATACCTAAACAGGCAATTAAGAAGCCCCACTTAAAATCAGCAGGATTGCCAGTATCTCCAAATGCACCACACACTAACGGAGCAATGAATGCACCTAGGTTTATACCCATATAAAAAATAGTAAAGGCACTATCAACTCTCTTATCGCCAGGTGAATACAATTGACCAACCATTGTAGAAATATTTGGTTTAAAAAAGCCATTTCCAAAAATTAAAAAACCAAGCCCAACAAACATTAAAGTTGGAGCAAAATCTGATTGATAAAATGAGCCAGACATAAACATGAAAAATTGACCAATTGCCATTAAAAAACCACCTATTATAATTGATTTTCTATTTCCCCAATACCTGTCTGCCATGTATCCACCAATCAAAGGAGTTAAATACACAAGACCTGTATAACTTCCATAAACATCACTACTTAATGCTTTGTCAAAAATTAATGCCTTAATCATAAATAATGAAAACAAGGCCCTCATGCCATAATAGCTGAATCGCTCCCACATTTCTGTTACAAATAATACATAGAGTCCCTTAGGATGTCCTTTAGTTGTTGAATTTTCGCTCATATTTTATAAATTTA
>CAYVDH010000049.1:13816-20422 GCA_964450355.1 uncultured Flavobacteriaceae bacterium | reverse complement strand
ATCTTCAATGGCATGAGGATCTACCCATTGAAATTTACCAACTCGATTGTATTCTTGATACAAAACAAAAAAAATAAAACCAACTAAAATGAGGTTTGAACCAATAATAACTAAATGTCTTGTTTTTGTTGACATATTTTAAAGCTGTAAAACGATTTTGAAAATATTTTAAAATCCATTTCTTTTTGTATAATCAAATTCATTAGTTGAATTTTGAATTAAATTATCCATTATTACAAGTTTTAAATGGTGATATGATTAAAGATTATTTTTCTACTGCATAAAATGATTGAGTCATTTCTATTAACCCAACAATGTTATTATTAAATTCTTCAAGTTTCTCAGCAGGTACCCATAGTTCATTGTGCATTATCCCACCAACATTTTGAACTTGATATCGACTTAGATATTCAGTTTTGACTGCAAACTTTGTAACAAATCCAGATCCTGCTGCTGGAACATTCCAATCCCTAGTTATTTGTGTTGCATATTCTTCATTCATTACTGGGTAAAAAAATGGTTGTTCTGGCAACCTAGGAGGGAATTTAGTCCAACCAGATTGTTTAATTAATTCTAACTCAAGTGGGCCAACGGGCCTATATAAAATTGTTGTCAAGATATTTAATTTGTATTTTAATTGTATGGCGCATTAATTACAATGCAATAACTGTTTATTCATTGATTTTTCTTACGCAGAATTGTGTCCAATTTTCATTGCTTGGATCTGAAAAAAGAATTGGATTTTTGCCGTAATATGTGATATTTTTTAAACCAATAGCATCTGCTTTTTCTTTTAACTCTCTAGCGTGAAATGCGTGGTGAGAAGGGATGTCTTCATTATAAGGGTTGTATGGGTTGACTACGTTCCTTAAAGTGTTATTAATCCATATTTCTGGATCATCTGAGCTCATTAAAGACAGCATATCTACCTCATCTCTGTATGTGTCTGTTGCAGTTGATTCATATTGAGTTGTTGAAGAAACTCCATAAATTTTTTGAATGTTGCCTGTTTCATTGGTCAGAATTTGAGACCATGTAACACCATAATCAACGAAAATATCTTTTACCCATCGGTCTTCAATGTCATAACTAGCTTGAGTTTCTCTTGCTACTACTCCTTTCACTCTGCTTGATTCTCTTAAAACAGGGTCAAGACTATTTGCATCTGCAAAATCATTGTTAAAGGCAATCCAAAGTGATGTTCCAGCCCCCGCTGAATTTCCAGCTAATATGATTTTATTTTTATCTATGTTAAAGTCACTTGACCTACTTCTTATATAATGTAATGCCCTTCTTACATCTGACATTGGTTTTTTCACTCCTTCGGTTTCTCCTGTAGCATTTAAATAAGAGTAACGAATGCTAGCAAAAGCAATGTTGTTTTGAAGTAAATATCTTATATCTGATGGAAAATCCCATGCACCCCCTGATTGAACTGAATATACAAAATCCTTGTCACCACTGGTAAATCCTCCACCATGTACATAGATTACTAAACCTGTAGATGTATTAGAATTTGGTATCCAAATATCAAATTGAGTTCTTGTTTTGTTGTCATATTCTATATCTTTTGCAAATTTTGCATTAATTCCTTGTAGGTCAAAAGGTGAATTTGTAAATGAAATAGTTGAGGTGCTTGTATTTGATTTGTCATCATCCTTATTGCATGAAATTGTAAAAGTAATTAGTAATAGAATCATTAACTTGTTTTGAACGTTCATTTTATTTATATTTTAATTGTTGTTTTGTAAAAGTAATTTTTGATTTTTTCTGGTTATGTTTAAGTACCTATTGAAGGGGAAATAGAGAAGGGCATTAAGACTAAAATATGGAATTAAAACTTCAAACGATTTTTTTAATAGGACATATATAAGCTTGTTGTTCCAGTAATTAAAACCATAAATTACGAATTGTTTTTCTTTATTTTTCCCCACTAAATCCTGTTGCACATCCATAGAAGTATGACTTGTAAGTTGCTTTTAATCCAGAATTTTTAAAAATCTCAGTGGCATTTTTAGCATTGCTAAAGTTTATTATGTACTTCCAAAGCATTTTATATTCACTTGGATTACCCATAAATATCCAAGTGATGATTGGAGTTATTTTTCCTAAATAAAATTTGTAGAATGCATTTAATAAAAAGTTAGAGGGTTTTGAAATTTCAATAAATGAGAATTTCCCTCCAGGTTTAAGTATTCTCTCAACTTGTATGGCTAAATTAGATATCTGATTTAAATCAAATGTTTTAAGTCCAAATGCACAAATAACTATGTCAAAAGACTCTGATGGAATATCATTGTTTAAGACATCTTGATTATATAATTTTATTTTATTTTTATACAATTTTATATTTTTATTTTCTGCTTTGCTTAACATACCATCCGAAATATCAATTCCTGATAAATTGGAATTAGGAAAATAGTTGTATGCCAAATTCCATGTTTCTCCCATTCCTGTCATTAAATCAATAACATTTAATTGATCAAAAATTGGTTGTTTGGTTATACAATGAATCATTGATTTTCTCCAAATTTGTGTGAATCCAAATGAAAAAATTAAATTCATCCGTTCATATGAATGACTCATGCTATTGAATAAACTCTTTACATAGTCTGGGTTATATATGTTAGTTTTCAATTGAATTTTTTATATGTAGTTGTTTGATTTTATAATTGCAAATCTATTCAAATTGATAAATGATGACTTTAAAATTACTTTTTTTATTTAGGCAAAATCTGGCAGTTATCATAGTATTAATAGATACAAAAGTCAGAAAAAAAATTCAATTTTTGAGCATCAAACAAAACTAATATTAACTATTTAAGATATTAAAAACTTAAAAAAGGCAACATACCACTTGTAATCTTGAATTACACGTTTGGTTACAATGTTGTTTAGATTGGAGTAAAGATTGTCGAAATCATTTAAGGAGAATAATTGTTGAAGATTGCTCCTTTTGGTTGTTTTGGAGTTCAAACAACAGGAAAAAAAACACAAATTTTATATTCTAATTTTTAAACCGTTAAAACGGTTTTGTTAAATTCAACGTATTTTATAGCCCACGGTTTAAACCGTGGGCTATGGTTAAAAAACTTGGATGTTTGAATGGATTTATCCATTTTTAATTTTTTTATTTCTTCTTCCATCAAAATCTTATTGTTTAAAGTCTAAATTGGTATTTTTTTTTAACAATCATAAATGAACATCAATTTCCAACATAAACATAGTACATGAAATACCTTAAATTCAATGGACTTTAAAACTTCAATAATTAAATTATATTTGCACTTATAAAGGTTCAAACATGATTCATTTATTGGCTTAATTTATTTAGATTACTCTTCAATTATGAATACTGCTTAAACCTCAAAATACTAAGTATAATTAATCAAAATGAAATACAGATTTACAACGTTTTTAGCCCTATTTTCCTCCTTGTGCACCAATGTGTATTCTCAAAAAATAGGATTAAACTTTGATGGTTCCAATGATTATGTTCAAACCACTTATTCGGGTATATCGGGCGCTTCTGCTCGAACTGTAGAGGCTTGGATTAGAACTACAGCTAATTGTGTTCCTTCAAACAGTGGTGTACAACAAGTTATTGCCGATTATGGTGCTGCAAGTACTGGCGCTCGATTTACATTGAATCTTTTGTGGGGCAATGCACCTAGAATTGAAATTCAAGGCATGGGTTTAAGTGGTCAAACAGTAGTAAATGATGGCATTTGGCATCATGTTGCTGCAGTATATGACCCTACGGCAAATTTAAATTACAGCCTTTATGTAGATGGGGTATTGGATACTGCTGGCAATTTAACTACCAACATAAACACCTCTAATTCTATCAATTTCAGAATAGGCATGCGGGTAGATAATATAAACAATTTTACAGGCGATATAGACGAAGTAAGATTTTACAATTTTGCTAAAACTCAAAGCCAAATAATTGCAGACATGAATAAAGAACTGTGTGGCACATTGCCTTCTGGTTTAGTTGCTTATTACAAATTGAATGAAGGCACACCAAATTCTTCCAATAATTTTAAAAAAACGGCTAAAGACTATACCAGCAGCGGCAATAATGGAACACTCACCAATTTTGGATTAAGCGGAACATCAAGTAATTGGATTACTGGACCAAAATTAAGCGGTGGAAATTCTGATTCTACCTTAACTATTTTTGATTGTAATAGTTATACAAGCAAACAAAATAACACTTATGGTTTTTCTGGTACATATACAGAAACTATAAGTAATTATGCGGGTTGTGATAGCATCATTACATATAAAATAACTATTGGAAGAAAATACAATTCTTTAAATATAGTAGCTTGCGATTCTTTTATATCCTATAAAGGAATAAAAGTAAAACAAACCAGCACAGTACGCGACACCTTTTTTGGAGGAACAAGCAAAGGCTGTGACTCCATTGTCATAATGAACGTAAAAATATTAAATTCAGTAAAAACACAAGAAAATAAAACAGCATGTGATTCCTTTAAAATAGGCAATACAACTTATTATAACAGTCAAATAATTACCTTAAATAACAAAGCTAAAAACGGTTGCGACTCAATTCATACAATCAATCTAACAGTGTATAAAACAACTGCCACTTTGGATACTGTTTCTGCTTGTAATTCGTATCTTTCTCCTAAAGGAAAATGGCATTACCAAAGCGGTATATACATAGATACGTTTAAAAACGCCAATGGTTGCGATTCTTTATTGTATATCAATTTAACCATCCATGAACCCGATAGTTTAAGCTTTAATGTTACAACTTGTGATAGTTTTGTGTCTCAAAAAGGTACAGTATATAAACAAACAGGTGTTTTTATCGAAAAATTCAAGAACAAACACGGATGTGATTCTACCAATAGATTTAACATAGTTATTCATTATAGTAAAAAAACAAACTTTAACTTATCGGCTTGCGATTCAGCTTTGGTACATGGTGTTTGGCAATTGCAATCTGGCAATTATTCTAAAACCTTTACAACTTACAATGGGTGTGATTCTATATCAACTACCAATCTTAATTTAACCAAAATAGACCCTAGCATTACTCAAAACAACGAATCGTTAACTGCCAATGAATCTGGAGCTTCGTATCAATGGATAACTTGCCCATCTAATACAGTTATAGTTGGCGCAACTAATGCCTTATATACAGCTACTAAAAATGGGGCTTATGCCGTTGTCATTTATAAAAACAATTGCACTGATACATCGGCATGTGTTCAAGTAAATACATTAGGAATTCATGCATCTCAAATCGTTGATTATCTATCAGCATTTCCAAATCCTAACAATGGTAAATTTACCATTCAAAGTTATTACGATGCAAACTATACTGTAATAGATAGATTGGGAAAGCAATTGTCAAAAGGAAACATAAACCAAGGTGACAATACCATCGAAATGATGCATTTAGAAGCAGGGATTTATTACTTAATCATAACAAACCAAGACACAAAGCGTGTTATACCATTTCAAGTTATAAAGTAATTTGAATGTTGCTTTTGCTCAAGGAATTTTGATTAACGCCAATAAAAAAATTACTGAAATAAAAAGGATTTTTTGATGTCAATTGAGTCAAAAAGAAGTTTGTTTTTGTATTCTTTTTTTGCACTTAAGAATTCGTTTTCAGAAGCTGCAGTGATTGTAAATGGCTTCATACTGTCATTAGAAATAGCATTGTTTGAAGTTGTTTTTATTGTTGGGTACTTTTGGAATTTGGTTGCCCAAATGGCATGTATTCATATTTTATTAAATGAATGCGGTAAATTAAAATTTCTTATTTTTTTTTTTTAAACCGTTAAAACGGTTTTGTTAAATTCAACGTATTTCATAGCCCACGGTTTAAACCGTGGGCTATGTTTAACACTTAAAAATCTTTTATTTATACTGATATTAACAGAATTATGATGTTTTTATTGTAAATTGACTCTTAAAAAGTAATAGTCATTTCTTTTAATTTGAGTGATTTCTTTTAATTGATTTTCTACTGAAATTACCTTTAAAATCAATGAATTGTCGTTCTCCCAAACAACATCTTTTGGCACCCAAATCATTTGGTCAAGTTCCAAAAATTTTTCAATAGTTATTGGTTCTTCTTGATTGAGTTCTTGTTTTACAATTTTCCAAATTTGAATTCCATTAGCAACACCTTCAAGACCATATTCCATAGATAAATTGGCAATATATTTGTCATTTGGAGAAATGTATGGAGTATTCCAAATGGTTGTATTAACACCAGTTGATTTATTAATTAAGTAACATTCGTAATGTTCAAAAAAATGACCTGCAACAACATAAAAACCAACATTTGCAAATCGGCCTAAATATTGATATTTACTCATGTTTGTTTCATCATTCACAGAAGAAGTGTCTTTAAAAATGTAGAATGGTTTCCATTTCAAGTTCACTGGTAATTTTATTTTTCCATTCTTTTTTTTGATGTCATTTGAGTCAAAAAGAAGTTTGTTTTTGTATTCTTTTTTTGCACTTAAGAATTCGTTTTTAGTAGCTGCAGTGATTGAAAATGGCTTCATACTGTCATTAGAAATAGCATTGTTTGAAGTTGTCTTATTATTGGGC
>CAYVDH010000049.1:0-13716 GCA_964450355.1 uncultured Flavobacteriaceae bacterium | reverse complement strand
ACTTGTTTCTTCACACAAGCAAACAATGTAATTGACAAAAAGATGACAAGTATTCGTTTCATTTTAAATTTGGTTTGTAGTCAAAAGTTGTTTGCTATAAGTAAGGATAAATGCTTAGTTATCTTCAAATGAGTTGTTTTGTTTAAAGCAAATCTAAATATTTATTATGTAGTTTTAATAAACTTTTCAATGAACATTCAATAGGTTCATCATTTTGAGCAATTTGTTCAGATGTTGGTATATATTTATCCATTATTTGCATTAATAGATTGAAATAAATTTCATTTAAAATAAATCCATGTAAATAGCCATTAAAATCTATTAATAAATTTGGATTTGTTTCTAAAATAAGAAACCCAGTTTTTTTCCATTTCTTAGTCTTTTTTATCTGAATGGAATAATAGTTTTCATTTTCTAAAAGCCATTTCACAATGTTTTTTTCATTTTTTTTATCTAATTCATAGAATTTGTCCAAAGCCTTTTTTGCTAAATCATTCTCTTTCATGTATTTATTCAAACTAGAAGCGTTATAATAAAGATTCTTGAAATGTAAGAATGCTTTATATTTTGTTCCTTCAAAGACATTGTCAAAGTCTAAATCTCTTGCTAAAAGTTTGCATTTTTTATACCAAAGCACTACTTCCTCAATAGGGACTATTCCTGTTTTTTCAAGATCGTTAAATCCCTCAACTGCTTTATCAATTCTTTGAAGAATTATTAAATGTTCTACAGATGGAATAAATCCTACTTTTTCATCTTCATAAAAATTAAAATATATATCCCAATGATTCTCATCAGAATCATCTTCTTTTAACAAGTTACATAAATAAATATCAGTTACTATTCCTTCTTTTTCTTCAATAAAAAGAGGTAAAGATGGTAAATTATCGGTTTTAAATCTGTAGGCTTTACAACCTTTATTACAATATTCACAAGTTCCTTCAACCACTTTTTTATACGATTTTAAATCTTTGTATTGTTTTATGTTATGTTTTAGGGTGGATAAAAATAAATCTTTAGACACATCCATGTATGATTTGTTATCGTCCAAAAGTTTTTTTAATTCATTAAAATCTAAATTCTTAATTGCTTCTATTATTTTTTCTTTTTCTGTCATGTATTTTCTTATTTTGATGGAAACATTTATTCATTTTTGAATTTTATCTATTAGAATTATACTTAAAATGCTTATAATTAATATAATAAATGAGAAAATTAAAGTAATAAAGAAATTGTCCTGCAATAAAACGTATAATAATCCAAAAGTAGTTATAACTATGTTTATTATAAAATGGGTAAATAATTGCCAATTATTAAAATTCTTTTTTACGAAAAATGAAATAATTCCTCCTATTAATAATGTCAGAGTGACTTGTATTAATATTAAAGGAATAATAGGAATAGTATTACTTATCATGTTCCTTTTGAATTCCTGAAATTTTCTTTCCTCAATTTCCTCATTAAAGTTGAGTTTAGTTGGAAGAAAACGATGGTATGCACTTGGGGAATAAAAGTATTGTTTAAGTGTTGGTTTATGCTTTATAAATAAAGTTCTGTCTCCATCTTCAGGGTCATAAAACTGTCCTATAAATAATATTGACATTAGTAATGAAACTATCCCAAGAGTTAAATACATAATATTTCTTCTTTTCATTTTAATTGTCTGACTAATGTAATTTTAAATTTTAAATTTGTTTAATTTATGCTTGATTCAAAAAAGAGTATGTTATGCAACAACCTGATAGGAGAGAAAGGCGTTTAGATTGAAAAAATATTTAAAACAATTAAATAAATTCACTTTTTCAAAATACTACCAGAAATATAAGTCATTTTGGAAGGTAATGTTATCATTTGCCGTTCTTCTTTTATAATCCATAACTCTCATTTCCACAACGAATTATTTTGTTCTTTTTTATGGATTCAAATTTGCCAGTTTTTCTATTAGCTCTCCAAGCTTTTATTATTTTGGTATAGTAATTAGGATTTTTTTTTGTGACTTTAACTAAAGCTAAAATTTCAATATCATTACCTTTTTTTGTCTCACAATATTCAGTAATTAAATTTCCTATAATTTCTTTTTTATCTACTTCAAGAATGTCTGTAATAATTGCCTTTTTCTGGTTGTTTATTATTGGGCACTTGTTTCTTCACACAAGCAAACAATGTAATTGACAAAAAGATGACAAGTATTCTGTTCATTTTAAATTTGGTTTGTTGTCATATTTTTTTGTTATGTGTTTTCCAATCAATTAATCACTGAATTGATTTTTACCCAAAGTTCATTGTCAAAACCTGATACTGCAAAATTGGGATTAGACGGGTCGGAGGCTTCTCCCATTCTTATTACGACCATTTTTTTGCTAGGAATGACATAAATGCGTTGGTCTTTAGCACCCATTGCAGCGTACATATCTGCTGGTGCATTTGGAACTAAATAACCTTGATAAACTGTTTGTTCACCAGGAATCATGTAGCTTGATTTTCCATTTAACCACCACAAATATCCATAAGATGGGTTTATATTTTGTGATGTAGATATGCTTTCATTTAAAAAAGTTTCATTGATTATTTGTTCATTGTTCCATTTGCCTTTATTCAAAGCTAAAAGTCCAAACCTCGCCATGCTTTTTGTATTGCTGTGGTAAATGGTGAAAATTGTTCCAAAATCCCAATAACCCTCCATTCCAATTTTAGATTTTAGTTTTTCATTAAAATAAGTTTCAAAAGGTTTATTACTAGCGGTGTTTACTACATCAATTAATTTTTGAAATACATTGCTATATGCCCATCTTGTTCCAGCATCAGCAACATAAGTCAAGTTTGATTTGATGACAAATTGTTTAGTGTCATCATTCCCTGAGGTCATATTCAATAAGTGTTTTACAGTGATTAAATTTTCTTTTTCCAGAGGCATGCTAGTCCAATTTTTTCCTAAATAATCAGATGCTTTGTTGTTAATGGATAAAAGATTTTCTTGTTGAGCGATGCCAACTGTTGTGGAGACAAGTGTTTTTCCTGCACTGTTCCATTCCCAAGTATCAGTCGTGTTGTGACCATTAAAATATTCTTCCATGACAATTTTTCCATTCACAAGTATCATGAATGATTTTGTTCCTTTTTGATTTAAATAATCTTTCAATGGTTGAACAGCATTTTGATTCCAACCTAAACTAGATATTGAAAGAGTTGCCCAAGAGTCATTCGATGTAGGGAAATACATGGATTCAGATAGAGTAGTTTGAACATTTTTTTCATTCTTTTTACAACTAAAAAGGAATATTAAAAGCAAAGAATAAAGAGTGAAATTTTTCATGTTTTGTATGGTTTATATTTTATAATTTATTGAATAGGTTGTTTATTTATTATTGTGACAATACAAATGTAAATTTTTTATTTGCAATTACTTCTGTCTGTAGTGTTGAGTTAATTTAACTACTATCATTTCAAGGTCAATTGATTTGTTATTTTTAAGTTCTAAGTCTATTTCAAACATTTCCAACAAAGCAGTTACCGCCTCCATTTTCCAAGCATCATTATGAAGTTTTAATTTTTTTAAATATCTTTCAAGGTTGTCAAAGGTTAATTTCTCTTTAATTTCTCTTCTTAATTCTGTAATTAGGTCTTTAGGTTCTTTTAAATTAAAAGTAGGCCAGTCATTAACTGCACTCATTAACAGCTCTGCTAACAATTTGAATTTGTTCTCAGTCGAGTCATTTTCAATTGCATTGAACAATTCGTTATAACTTATATGATTATATTTATAATCTGACAACATGAAATTTGAATTCTTTTTTATTTATCTTTATTATTTATTAATTGTATCAATGTTTCTTTACTAGGCAACACTGTCAAATATTTGCTTGCAAAAATTTGAGTGTTATTTTCAGGCAATGTAAATTCTACAACTGCTTCACTATTGTTTTGGCATAATATTATTCCAATGGTTTTATTTTCATCCTCAAGTTTTACTTGTCTGTCATAATAGTTGACATACATTTGCATTTGTCCTATATCTTGGTGTTTAAGTTCTCCGATTTTTAAGTCAATTAGTACAAAACATTTAAGAATTCTATTATAAAAAACTAAATCTACTCTAAAATGCTTTTCATCAAAACTTATTCTATTTTGTCTAGCCACAAAAGTAAAACCATTTCCTAGTTCTAATAGAAAATGTTCTAATTTGTCTATTAACTTTTGTTCTAAATCATTTTCAGAATAATTTGAATTTTCGGGCAAACCAATGAACTCCAAAATATAAGGGTCTTTTATTGCATCTTGTGGTTTTTCTATTATTTGTCCTTTGATTGAAAGTTGTAACACATCACTTTTGTCCTTACTTAAAGTCAAACGTGTATAAAGGGCAGAATCATATTGTCTGTTTAATTCTCTTAAGCTCCAATTGTTTTTGAAGGATTCAATTTCATATAATGGGACCAACTTAACTTGAATTCCGCAGACAGTGTTTGCGTTTTTGAATAGACGGAATAAAACTGTCGAATTTGTTCTAAATTTCTTTGCGAAAACCCTTTCCCAAATTCCTTTGTTAAGCGCTCTGATAGAGATTTTATAATGTGTTTACCATAATCAGCTCTTTGTTTACCGTTTTGTTCTTCTTCAACTATCATTCTTCCAATTTCAAAGTATGTTAAAACCATTGTTTGGTTAATAGTTTGTAATACTTTTGTTTTTGCTGAAATTAGTAACTCTGAAATTCGGTTAGCTAGTTGGTTTGTAACAAGTTCATTCATTTTATTTTACGTATAAATATTAAGCAAATATAATAATTTCAAAGTCTTTTATTTAAGCTAAAGGAGGTCAAATTAAAACTTAAGTTGTATTCGCTTAGTTTTTTTTATTCTATTCTTGCGACTTAGATTTTTTCACACTTCGTGCCCTTCAGTCACAGGGTGTGAGTGATTTTTTTGTTTTAATTTATTACAAATTAAGGACTTAGTCTTGATTTTTCCAAGTAATATTTTTATTCGATTATTCACATTTTATTGAGTTTTTTGGTCTTCTTTATTTTTTTATTTTCGCTCTATTTGATTCATTTATCTTTTATAGAAAACTATGACCTCCGCCAATGCTCAGGCGTAAGCAAGCGTGAAGGATGGTAGCGGTTACCTCTCGGCTTTGCCGAGAAGTAAAAGCGGACAGCCTGACCCAGCAAGGGTGGTGTGTTGATGGGGCACGCCCAAAGGTTTTTTAAATAAATTTTAAATCAATTTCGGTCTTTTATCTTTTAACTAACTCATTTCCATTTTCTCTTTTCTAAATGGGAGATTTCATTCGTTGTTTACCCATTGAATGTTATATGAAATAATGTTTAAGGGTATTTATGCGATTTTAAATACTTGTTGATAAGAGATAGAGCCATTTCTTCGGTTTTCTTATCAAAAACAATGGTTTGATATTCGTTTTTAGGGTAAAGTTTTTTGTACAAACGAGATTGAATAAAAGGCTGATATTTATCGTCTTTCATGTACCTACAAAGCAAGCTTATTGCTTTGGTGTTGTTTGTTAAATAGTAATTATCCAACACTTCTTTCAAAGGAATTTTGAATTTAAATTTGTGAATAAACAAGTATAAATGAGGAGATGAAAATTTTGATTTTAATTCTTTGCTCAAATAGAATTGAATGCTGTCTCTATTTTTGTTGATGAACTCTAGTTGTCTTTTGCTCCAGTAGCTTTGATTGAATTGAGCTAAATTTGAATTTAAATACCTTGTGCTGTCATTTTTCAAGTCTAATATTCTTGAACAAGAATAATTACATTCTTCTGGATAATGTAAAGCATGAATAAATTTTTCATAATTACTCTTACTGTTGTATGTATTGCTATCAATTAGTGTAGGACAATCAAAATCAATAAATCTCAATAATTTTACAGTATTAATTGTATCAATAGTATATACACGATTATTTAACAATTGACTGTCTTTTTCAATTTGAGAATAAGAAAAATAGGGAAGGAGATTCAGCAAAAAATATAGAATAAATTGACGTACCATAGAGCAATTATTTTACAAACTCCAATATTCCATGGTTTTGAATTGTCCACGGTATAGTCCTTTTAAATCCAACACAAAGGAGTTAGGATTGCAAATCGATTTGAAATAGTCTTCGTTCAGGCCTTTGTATTCTTGATGGCTCACTGCAGCAATCACTCCATCGTAATTTTTGCCAATTTCTGGACTTAAATGAAAACCATATTCTTCAAATACTTCCTCGGCATCGGCTCTTGGGTCAACGACTTCAACAGCTAAGTTGAAACTTTTCAATTCTTTAACAATGTCAACTATTTTAGAATTTCTTATGTCTGCAACATCTTCTTTGAAAGTAGCACCTAATATCAAGATTTTACAGTCTTTGATTTTTTTATCGTTGTTGATTAATTTTTTTATTGCCACTTTTGCAATGTGAGCACCCATCATGTCGTTGGTGAATCGTCCTGCTGCAATTACTCTTGGATGCAATCCTAGTTCTGTGGCTTTGTAAGTTAAATAATATGGGTCAACTCCAATGCAATGTCCACCAACTAATCCCGGACTAAATTTTAAGAAATTCCATTTGGTTCCTGCAGCTTCGATGACATCGTAAGTATTGATGTTCATTTTGTCGAATATCAAACTCAATTCATTCATCAATGAAATGTTCAAATCCCTTTGGGTGTTTTCAATGATTTTTGCTGCTTCAGCCACTTTTAGGGTTGGAGCTTTATGGATGCCAGCACTGATGATGGAGCCATACAATGAAGCAATTTCTTCAAGACTCTCAGCATCACTGCCTGAAACAATTTTTAAAATTTTGGTTAAGGTGTTCACTTTGTCACCCGGATTGATTCTCTCTGGGGAATAACCAACTTTGAAGTCTTGATTAAATACCAAACCACTTTCTTTTTCCATTACAGGTATGCAATCCTCTTCGGTACAACCAGGATAAACAGTGCTTTCAAAAACAACGTAATCTCCTTTTTTAAGCACTTTTCCAACTGTTTTTGAAGCCCCAACTAATGGTTTTAAATCTGGGTTTTTACCTTCATCAATAGGAGTAGGAACGGCTACAATGTAAAAGGAGCAAGACTTGATGTCGTCTAATTGATGTGAAAAAGTGATATCACAACCTTCGAACTCACTTGGTTCTACCTCTTTGCTTGGGTCTTCTTTTCGATTCAACATGTCCACTCTTTTTGGATTGATATCAAACCCCACTACCTTGTATTTCTTAGCAAATTCAAGTGCTAATGGCAAGCCTACATATCCTAAACCAATAACTGCTATTGATTTTTGTTTGGAAACGATGTCAGAGAAAATACCCATTTGTTTTTTAAAAATAAGGTGCAAAAATAGAAAAAATATTTAGAATAATGACATTAAAAAAATTAAGCTATTTCTGTACATTTCTGTACAAGTAATAAGCTACCCCCATGAATATAAAATTGGGAATCCAAACTGCCAACATGGGGAATATAATGCCTGTAGCTCCATAGGTGTTAAAAAATTGAATAACAAATAAATACAAAAAGCTCAATAAAATACCCACTCCTAAATTTAAACCTACACCACCTCTCGATTTTTTGCTGGAAACACAAACCCCAATAATGGTTAATATGAAGGTGGCAAATGGCGTGGCATACCTCCTGTATTTTTCGGTGACATAATAGTCCACATTCGAAGTGCCTTTCATTTTTTCATCTTCGATAAATTGATTCAATTCATTGATGTCTAACGCTTGTACATCGTCATTGTACCTAAAAAAATCGGCAGGATTAAATTGTATTGTAGTATCTATGAATTTCCCTCGGCTTACCTTTTGAAAAGTATCGTTGATGTATTCTCTCAATACCCAATCTTCTAATCTCCATTTATTGGACTGTTTGTTGAAACTCATTTTTTTAGCGTACAACTTGCTTTCAATTCTGTTGTTACCATGTTTTTCTAAGCTCACTCCAATGCCAGAACTATCTGCATACCCAAAATATTCTAAATAAAAATATTCATTTTTCTTTAATTGTACATGTTTGTTGTTGGTGTAATCATCGTTTAAATTTCTTATGTATTTGTTTTCAAAATTCAATCTAATTTTATCTGAATGAGGAATAATATAAGCATTTAAAAAAAACGATAAAACAGCTAAAATTGCTGCAGTAATAATGTAAGGTCTTAGAAATCGATTGTAACTAACACCACCAGACAGGGTCGCTACAATTTCGCTTCTGGAGGCTAGTTTTGAAGTAAAAAAAATGACAGATATGAATATGAATACAGGGCTGAATAAATTTAAAAAATTAGGGACATAATTGGCATAGTACTTTAAAAATATTTCACTTACAGGAGCTTTTTTTTCTAAAAAATCATCTAATTTTTCAGAAATATCAAAAACGATGATAATGACAATGAACAAGCTCAATGTCACTACAAAAGTTGATAGGAATTTTTTAATGATGTATTTATCTAGTAATTTTAACATGTCAATTCTTACAACTTTTGTCTCAATTTTTGTACCAAGTTATTTTTCCAAGAGGTGAATTCGTTTTGAATGATTTTTTCTCTAGCTGTTTTTACTAACCACAGATAAAAAGACAAATTGTGTAATGTCGCTAATTGAGGACCTAACATTTCACCAGCTACAAACAAATGTCTTAAATAGGCTTTTGAATAATTTGGCAAGTGTTTTTCGTCCACACATGAAAAATCATTTTCCCATTTTTTATTTCGGATATTGATGATGCCATTTTCTGTAAATAGTCCGCCATTTCTTGCATTCCTTGATGGCATGACACAATCAAACATATCTACACCTAATGCTATGCATTCAAGTATGTTTTCTGGAGTGCCAACACCCATTAAATACCTTGGTTTATCTTTTGGTAAAATTCCACATACTAAATTAGTTAACTCATACATAGATTCTGCAGGTTCACCCACACTAAGACCTCCAATGGCATTTCCATCAGCATTTTTTGATGCAATGTATTCAGCGCTTTGAGTTCTTAAGTCTTTGTAAGTGCTGCCTTGCAATATGGGAAATAAATGTTGTTTATATCCATACAATGAGTCTGTTTCATTGAATCTTTGAAAACATCTATCTAACCAACGGTGGGTCATTTTCATGCTTTTTTCAGCGTATTGATAAGTGCTAGGATAGGGAGGACATTCATCAAAAGCCATGATGATATCAGCACCAATTTGCCTTTGAATATCCATGACATTTTCTGGAGTAAACAAATGAGTGCTTCCATCGATGTGTGATTGAAACTTAGCTCCTTGTTCTGTTAATTTTCTTTTCTCAGCAAGTGAGTACACCTGATATCCACCACTGTCTGTCAATATGGGTCTATCCCAATTTATAAATTGATGAAGTCCCCCAGCTTGGTTTAATATTGAAGTTCCCGGACGCAAATACAAATGATAGGTATTGCCTAAAATGATTTCGGCTTTGATTTCATCTTTTAATTGCGATTGATTGATGGCTTTAACCGAACCCACAGTTCCAACTGGCATGAAAATAGGGGTTTCTATAAGTCCGTGGTCAGTGTTAATAACTCCTGCACGAGCATTGCTGTTAGATTCTGTATGTGATAAATTAAAAAACACTATTGGAAATGAAAAGAGATTTGAAATAAACGAGCTTGAATTCGGTCAATGGAGCTGGTGTAAATGTATGGGTCTTTACTAATCATGTTGGTGATGCTGTTGCTCATTTTGAATTCAGTAGATATGAGAGCAAAGGTGCCAAAATGGTCGTATCCAAACCCAAATTCATAGAAAAAGGATTCCCTTTTGTAAGGAATCATGGCTCTGTTTGGGCTTCGAATGGTGCTTTCATTGCTCGAAAAATCGTGTGTGTATTTTACTCCACCAACCAAATACACGCGGTGATTTCCATGTCGAGATGAATGGTATTTTAATAAAAAATTTTGATCAAGTGACACTGTTTCAGTTTTAGCAATTTCTTCGCGATCAGAGAATATAAATTTGTAGTTGCGTTGAGAAAACTGAATTTGAGGCAACCATCTCACAGTAAAGTATTTTCCAATTCTAAAATCAGCTATTCCCCCAAAGCCAAAACCAGCAAAACCAACAGGAGTAATGCTTCTAACGGAATCTTTTATGTAAAAATCTTTGGCTAATATGACTTTTGATTTTGCATGATTAGGAACGATTGAAAATCCAAAATGAATTTTTTGCAAGTCGTAATTGGGGTTGTGTTGACGACCCTGAGAATACAATTCAGTTTGAAATACAAATAATAGAAAGACAATTATTTTAATCCTGTGTAAATACTGCATATACCAAATGTTAATTTTTGTTGGGTAGTATTTTTAAATCCTATAGTATTTAATTGTTTTAAAAAGTCCTCACCATCTGGGAAATGTTTTACTGATTCAGGTAAGTAGGTATATGCGCTGTTGTCTTTAGAAAAGTAACGCCCCCAAAATGGTAATATTGTGTTAAAGTAAAAATTATACAATTGTTTGACAGGGAAAACTGTAGGTTTGCTGAATTCCAATACCACCAATTTGCAATTTGGTTTAAGCACTCTGTGAATTTCAGTTAAACCTTGGGTTAAATTTTCAAAATTTCTTACACCAAATCCAACAGTACAAGCATCAAAAGTATTGTCATTAAAATGTATTTTCTCGCTATCGCCTTTAATCCAATCTATTTTGTTTGCATGCTCTAGTGGGATGTTTTTTTTGCGAGCTATACTCAACATGCCTTCACTTAAGTCTATACCTGAAATTTTATCTGGATTTAATTTAAGGCCAGCAATAGCCAAATCACCAGTGCCTGTAGCCATATCTAGAATTTGTTTTGGGTGGCTGTTTTTAAGTTCATTTATGGCTTTCTTTCTCCATGTTTTATCAATACCCAAAGATAAAAAATGATTGAGAAAGTCATATTTTTTAGAAATGTTATCAAACATCTGCTCTACTTGCTCTTTTTTACTTTGACTAGAATTATTATTGGGTTTTACAGTACTCAATGTGTTTTTATATTAATTTTGCAAAGATACATTTATTAATAATATCAAATGAAAACAGAATTTAAAGGGTCGTACCCATCTATACAAAAAATGCCAAAACCAGATTTAATTGAATTTGCTTTTATTGGCAGAAGTAATGTAGGTAAAAGCTCTTTAATCAATATGTTATGCAATCAAAAAGATTTAGCTAAAACATCTTCAACTCCTGGTAAAACACAACACATAGTTCAGTTTTTAGTTGAAAAAAAGTGGTACATCATTGATTTACCAGGGTATGGTTATGCTAAAATTTCAAAAGAAAAAAGAGCAGGATTTGGGGATTTAATTCAGAATTATTTGGTAGAAAGAGAAGTGATGAATTGTGTTTTTGTATTAATTGATTCAAGATTAGAACCTCAAAAAATAGATTTAGAATTTATGGAATGGTGTGGAATAAGTGGGATTCCCTTTGCCATCGTATTTACTAAAACAGATAAATTAAAACCGAAAGAAATAATTGACAACATTGAACATTATAAAAAGACCCTATTAGAAACTTGGGAGGAATTGCCAGAGATATTTACTACTTCGGCTAGCGATAAATCTGGCAAGGATGAATTGTTGAATTTCATAGAAATGGTAAGACAAAAAACTTTAAAAAATTAATTCGTTAATACGTTATTTATTGATAATATTGCAGCATCATTTTCATGTCTAAAATTGATTTTAATAACACAGAAATTGCATTTGCTCATAAAAGTAATCAATCCCTTAAAAAAGCTTCCTTGTTATTCAAAAGCTTTAATTATCCATTTTTAGTCCAAAAAGGGCCAAGCATTGCTTCCTTTTTGTTGAGAATTAAAGCCCCTATAAAATCAATCATCAGATCCACCATTTTTGAACAATTTTGCGGTGGTGAAACCATTCAAGAATGCCAAAAAACCATTAAACAATTGTCAGATTCTAAAATTGGGACAATTTTGGATTATTCTGTTGAAGGAGAGGAGAGTGAAGAAAATTTCAATTCCACTTTCGAAGAAATTAAAAAAACAATTGATATGTCTTCTGGCAATTCTGACATTCCTTTCAGTGTTTTTAAAACTACAGGTATTGGAAGGTTTGAATTATTAGAAAAAGTAAGTTCTAACAAAGAATTAAATGCATTAGAAAAAGAAGAGTACCAAAGATTCAAAAAACGATTCCATAATTTGTGCGAACATGCCTACAACAAACAAGTTCGGTTGTTTGTAGATGCTGAAGAAACCTGGATTCAGGACGCCATAGACCAATTGACTTATGAAATGATGAAATTATTTAATAAAGAAAATGCGGTAATTTATAACACCATTCAATGTTATAGAACCAATAGGCTTGAACATGTTAAAGAAGTTTCTCAAAAATTAGATTGCTTTATAGGTTATAAATTAGTGAGAGGAGCTTACATGGAAAAAGAAAGAGAAAGAGCTCAGTTGATGGGTTATCCCAGCCCAATACAACCCAATAAATCCAGCACTGATAAAGAATACAATTCCATTTTAGAATATTGTGTCCAAAATAACAGTAGAATTTCTATTTGTGCTGGAACTCATAACGAAGAAAGTTGTCAATATTTAAGCGAATTACAAACTCAATACAACTTAAATAACAACGACTCCAAGATTTATTATGCTCAATTATTGGGCATGAGTGATCACATCAGTTTTAATTTGTCTAAATTAAATTACAATGTAGCAAAATATGTTCCTTATGGGCCAGTAAAATCAGTTTTACCTTATTTAGGTCGTAGAGCAAAAGAAAATAGCAGTGTCAAGGGGCAAGCAGGTAGAGAACTTGCTTTGATAAACAAAGAATTAAACAGAAGAAAGCTAAATTAAATTTACCATGGGGTGAATCAATTCCTCAGGCTTTAATTTCTTTTGTATGATTTGAATTTGCAACAAGGTATTCATCACATTTTCTAGCATTTTTTCACTGATATTAAAGTCGGTGTTCCACTCTGTACTGTAAAACCAAGAATGAGCATCTTCAGGTGTTAATTCGTAATTTTCGATTAACATATCTATGCTATTATCAGAGGTCATGAATTGTTTGCTTGTAAAATTAATGATGGACATTATTTTGCGAATTTCATCAGGGAATTCATTCAATAGCTGATTAGATGCTACAATTTGAAAACAACTCCAAGGAGTAACAAATTCACTTATTTTTCTTAGCAAACCTTTATTGACATAAGGTTTAGTTGTGTATTTTTCCCATAAAAACAAATCAGAAGCATGGGTATTTAAATCATGAATAGAGCCATTTAAGTCGTTAGAAATGACCCATTGATGTTCGTTAATATTGAAGTTTCTAATTTTAGCATCAATAATTGCCATAAGATGGCTGCCACTGTTGAACCTACTGATACTGTATTTTAGATTTTCTTTTACTTGACTAATGTTTGAATTAAATCCAGTATGAACACCCCAAATTAAAGGAGAACTGATGAATTGTTTTATGATTTTAGCCTCTAGTCCATTGATGATTGAAGCTACAGCACCTTCGGTAAGTAATATGGCAATATCCAGTTCCTTGTTTTTGAGAGCATTGACCATTGCTCCAGTTCCAGAAGGATAAAATGTCCATTGTATTTTTAAGTTATCTTTTTCAAAAAATTTGAAATCTTGAGCTAATTTCCAAGGAAAATTAAAATGTTCAGGAACTCCACCTATTTTAAATGTACGCATTTTAAAATCACAAAGTTAAT
>CAYVDH010000048.1:0-20466 GCA_964450355.1 uncultured Flavobacteriaceae bacterium | reverse complement strand
TAATGGAGTTTTTTTCTGTAATAATATCTTCTTTCTAGTAATATCCATTTAAATTGAATCTGTTTGCTGTTGTCTTTTACTTGAAAGATATTGAGATTTAAAGTGTCTGAATTGAAATAATACATAGTTTTGTTATCATGAACAGTATAAATGGCATTAAATTGAAATGCGTTTTCAAATGTTGAATAAGCAGTTCTATAACTACTATAGAATCCTATTTGTTTACCTTTTTCAGTATTAAGTTTGTTTGTTTGATTTATATTAATATTGTTTAAAATAAAGGGTTTTATGTTCTCAATAACGCTATTATCATCATTAAAAAATTGATTTAAATTAATTGTGAAATGTGCTTTTTTTAAATCTAAATTTAAATTTACAGCAGATGAAAGATTTAATTTATCATTGGCATAATCAGTTCTTATAAATACATTGCTATTTAATTTTTTATTAAATTGTTTGATGTATTTCCCCCATACTCCTATGTTGTATGTCTTTTGATTAAAATCTTTGTTCTTAAAATTCTCTCTACTTTCTCTATAAAATAAATTATTCCCTATTTCAAACTTGCTAGAGTATATTGTTTTATTGTAATAAGTGTTTAAATGAATGTATTTCTGATTTTGACTAATGGTGTCTAATCCATGTTTAACTAATTCACTTTTGTAATATGAACTTTGTAATGAAGTGTTAAATTCCATCATTTCATTGTGATTAGAATTACTAATATTATAATTGATAGTATTTGCAAACATCAAGTTTTTATCCCTAAATTTTGAAAAGTTACTGTCATTAACTAACAAAGGACTTTTATTTTGTTCACTGTTATAATTGTTGTATAAAGTTAGAGTAAGATTTTTATTGTAATAATTGTTTTTTTTATGATACAAATTTCTTTTTAAAGTAATGTCATAGTTTGTTTTTTCTGGGATGTTAAAGAGTTTTGTTTGATTATTAGAACCCAAATTTACATGTTGGATATACCCTATAAATTGTGTTTTTTTATCATTTAAATTCATTAACAAATTGTGTGAGCCAGGGTTGAAATAGGAATACATAATAAAGTTATTTTTTAAGTTATTATTATACAATACTGGTTCAAATGAAGTAAAATGTTGATGAAAATATTGAACATTGGAAAATGGTGAAAAATTGCGGTTTAATAACAGTCTTTTTCCCATTTTATTTCTAGTAAAATCGATGTCAAAATATTTCAATGGAGCATCTATTCCTCTTTCATTCCAATTAAGTTGTATTGCCCTATTGATAATTGATTGTTGTCCCAATAATGTTATTTGAACTATCAGAAAAGCCGAGATGTAAATTGATTTTAACATTATTTAATATTGATTTGATTTGGGTAACAATAATATGAGTCGTCTTTGTTGTAATACAAGTAAATATAGGCTGGAGGCATAAAAGATTTTCCAGAAACTTGACATAAATATGAGATATTGATATTTTTAACTTCCTTTGGTCCTATTTCGGCAAAATACAAGACCAAATTACCATTGAAAATTTCATAATAATCTACATTTTTTTTGTCTTTAAGAAGCTTTAATTGCTCTGGTATCAATGCCAAATTGCCTGTCAATGGAATTACAATCAGTGTTTGTCCAAGACCAGTATCTCTTAAATTTTTATATTCATAATTGATAGGAACATAATCTCCAATATTATAAATTTTGTTTTCTACATGATTACTGAGTTTAAATAATTTACTTTGCTCACCAGGAAAAATATTCAAGTATTCTAAATTTAAAGTAAAAAGTTTGTTTTCTTTTGCTGCAAAATTAATTTCTATATTGTTTTCTCCTGTTTTTAAGAGTTCTGTAGGTAAATCTATGAATTGGTCAATGATGCTATTTCTGTTGAATATATTTACTCCATTTAATTTTAAATCAATACTTTCTTGTTCTGAGTATATCATGTTATTAAATCTGGTTTTTAAATGATTGTCGTATAATATCATTGATTTTAATGCCCAAATAGTTGATTGGGTTGTGCCAAATAACCCATAATTACTTTTTCTTTTAATTAATTGTGAATGCACTGCGTCTATATGTTCTAATTCATGTTCATTTTTTAGCATGGAATAAGCCAGCATGCCTATTAGTTCAATGTCTAAATAATTACCATATGAGTTCACAATAGAATGATTTGCCTGCATGTTATTGAAATTTTTAGACTGAGCATGAATTAAACATCTACTTAACAGTTTTTTTCCTTTTTCTTTTTGATTGGTGTTAAAATAGATGTTAGACAAAAGAATTGAAAGGTAAGTATCGTATTTTTTAGCTAATTCATTTTCTAAATGTTTTATTTGAGGACTTAAATCTATAGTGTTTTTTATTTCACTCAATACCCAAGTGACATAAGCATTGGTAACGGGCTCACTTGCGCCCGAAAAACCATATTTACCTCTATTTACATTTATACTGCCGTCTTTATTATACCTTGTTAGTAACCATTTCATTGTTCTTTTATTCAAGTTTGAATCCATATCAATGATGTCTTTCATTTCGTGAAATTGCAACAAACCATAAGCAGTTAAACCCTCGTGTGGTGGAGTATTGCCATACCATTCGAATCCTTTTTCTTTGGTTTCATATGCTGCAAGTTTTTGATATCCAATGAGTAATTTTTCTTTAATGGATTGTAGCTCTGTATAATTGTTTTTGCTTTGCAATAATTTATAAATTAAAATATTGGGGTAATTACTTGAGCTAACTTGTTCAAAACATCCATGGGGCTCCCTTACCATTGCACTTATACTATTTGTCAATTTTTTTAGAGAACTGCTTTGAATATCTAAGGTCAATTTACTAGTATTGAGATAAGCAGAATTCGAATCAATGTATATTTTGTAATGGTACTTCCCTGATTGATTGGATTTAGTATAAATAGTTTTAAATAATTTAGGTTTCACATTAATTGTGTTATTGAATTCCTCAGTTTCCCCATTGATGTTTATTTTAAGTAAAGATTTAATTGTGCCACTTTCTATATTTGCAATAAGGGGTAAGTTTAATTTTCCTATTTTTCCAGCTGGGATAGTAAGTTCATCAATCACATTTTTTTTATTTTCTAGTATCCATGTAGAGTACACATACATTGCAGAATTTGTGTTGTTTTCTATGTTTACTAATACAGAAATAGAGTCTCCAGCTGTTAAGTTTTCAGGAATTTGTTTGGTAATGATATAGGGTTTAATTACTGAATATTTTGTGGTATAACTAATAAATTTACCAGTATTTGAAATACCTTCCAATTGACAAACAAAGGAGCCATTTTCGCTGCTGTTTGTGAAATTCAATTCAGCTTCACCTTTGCTATTGGTTTTAACATCGTATAAATATGTCAATGTTTTCCTTAAATCATTTTTTTTATTATATATGGAATTACTATTGTATTGCGAATACAAGGGAGTGTAATATTGATAACTGTTTTTATAGTTGAAATTTATATATAATAAGTCATCATAATTTAGTTTATTAGAATTTATATTTATGCCATAAACATCTATATAATTGAAATAAGTTCTTTGCAAACGACTTTGTGATATCATTTTTGATGACGATTCAGTTATAGAACTATTAGAATTTGCTTTTATATCTACGCCTCTTAAGCTATGAACATCTGATTCTTCATTCAATTTCACATCGTTTTTGATTGTTAATTTATTTTCTTCTTTTTTAACTACAATGGATTTGTATTTTTCATCAGATTCCAACATGGCTGATTTTGTTTTTATTTCTTTGGATTTTTTTTCATCTAATAGAGCAAGTTTTGTTGCAGAGTCTTTGAGGTCAATGTATTTTACTGCATTAACTTCCTGACTTACTTTCTCTAATAAAATCCACGGTTTTATTTTATAAATTTTTCTAAAATGATGTTTAAATTTAACTTTTAACTTTATTTCATCATTGTTATTTATTCCCCAAACTGTAAAATTGCCCTGACTATCAATTGGAATGTTTTGATGATTATTTAAAATGATAAGTTTGACATGTTTTTCATCTTTCATTTTTAATTTATCAGAATTGATATTGCCTCTAATGACATACCTTTCATTCAAAAATAAATTATTGCGTTTTCTAATTTCCTTGTTGTTTGATTTTAAACTGTCCCAATCTATTCTACTCCAGCCATTGGTTAACATCACTAAATCTAGCTGTTTTAATTTAACATGATTTGCATCAGTAAAATAGTAAGAGGGAAAATGCACTTCACTTTTCAATTCATTTTGAAGCAACATTTTACTCAACATGTTTTCACGGTATTGTTCACTGTATTGTAGCATTTGTTCATTCACTACACTAAAACTGAAAACACCTTCAACTGCTTGTTTGTTTTCATCTAACACTTTGATGTTCATTTTTTCATTGTCTTTTGGAGCATGTATTTTTTGATCAAAATTCATGCTTACATTCATTTGCTTAGATAATTGAACAAATACCAACCTTTGACAAATGTGTTGCCATTTATCGTCAAATAAAGTAAGTTGATATACACCCATAGGCAAAGGTTTGGTGCACAATACAATATTTTCATTTTGATTCAGTACAATTTGATTTAAATAAATGTCATTTGCTTTTCTTAAAATCAAATGTTTTTTTATAGTATCTGTAGATTTTATTGAGATAGCAATGCTGTCATTGTGAATTGGTAAAACATTGATTAAACTACCACTTATTGCAACTTTTGGTAAGTTACATGTTTGAATGTTTTGATTGCTTCGGTGTTTTGCATAGTATGTTGTTTGGTCTGGAGTAAAATCTATTTTCCCCATTCCGTTGTGTTCTGTTTCAAAGCTGCAAATGGAATCGTGATTTTGATTGTAAATAATTCCCTTGACCTTCACTGGCTTACCGTAATAGTTTACGGCTTTAAAAGCAAGTTGTGTTTTAATTCCTTGAATTAAATGACCACTTTCGGGTAAAAATTGTAAGTCATAAATGGTTTCAGACAAAGGAATGTTAATGTATTTTGAATAATATTGATTTGCATAATTTATTTTCAAAACTAAGTTTAAATTGAATATCAAACTGTCATTTGGCAACCTAATGCTATGTTCTATTTTTCCTTCATTGTTGGTTTTAAGTGTGTATGTGTTGTATAAGCTATTATTGGAGTACAATTCTAAGACTGCATTGGCATTTGGGAGAATATCACCCTCATAATTTTTAACAATGATTTTTAAAATAAGGCTATCATTTAGCATGTAGGCATTTTTGTCGAGTTTGTTTTCAAATAAAATGGGACTGTATTCGATATTTTGTATTTGTATTTCTTTAGAGTGTTTTATGTTGGGATAAAATTGAGAGTGGTAATCAGATTGAACTTCTAGGTAATATAAACCACCTTTTTCAGGCAAAATAAATGTTCCACTTGCACAATATCCATTCAAATATTGTTTGTTTGATTTAATGATTTCTCCTTTTGCATTTTTAAGATTTACAGTGATGATGAAATCTGATTTGCTAGGATTTAATTTACCTGAATTGATAACCCAAGCGGTGAACCATAGCTGTTCATTAGGCTCATAGAATGGTCTATCGGTTTGAATGTAATAAAAATCTTGGTCACAATGTTGTTTGTATTGATTTAGCTGATTAATAGGGTTCTGAGACAAAGCAGAATTGTAAATCAAAATGGAAAGAACAGCAATGTATAATGTTTTTGCAGATGACATCATTTATTTATTGGACAAAACGAGGAATTAAATTGCTGCAATCTATATAATAAATTTTTAACTTAGGTCTCTTAACTTTTAAATTATTTAAAATTCAAGAATATTATTAATATTGGTTTTAACATATAAATATTTATTTTTGTTTTACCTATTGAAGTTTTTCATAAATGAGTAATAAATACTTTTTCATCCCTTTACTTTTCATCTTGTTAGCTTCGTGCAGCAATCATTCAAATCAAAATAAAAAATCAGATCTAAAAGAAACAAACTTTAAAGAAGTAAATATTGAGTTTTTGGAAAGAGAATTGTTGATTCCAGAAAGCTATTCTTTGATTTCACCTGAAATGTTGGAAAATAAATTAAAAGAATCAACTACTGAATCAAAGCTATTAAAGTACATAGAAAGTAACATGAATAAACTTAAAGGACTGCCTTATGAATTTGTTTTGTATGCTGATAAAAATAACATAAACAACATCATTTTGATTCAATCAAGTGATTATATTCCATTAAATGAAAATTTATCTAACAAGTATTTTGAATTTTTGGATATGCAAATGAAAAATGAAAAATCAATACCAGAAATTACTTTTACTAAAATTGAAACTCAATTTATAACAACCGCAACAGCAAATGCAATCAAAGCAAAATATTTACAAGAACTAGATGGGATTAAAAAATACTTGACTCAATACATTGTCACAAGTGATAGAAAGACTTTTGGAATAGTTTCTGGAAATTTTGAAAACATTGATTTCGATGAAATTATTAACGAAATTTAATTAATCAATAAATTCTTACAACAAGTCAATAATTTTATCTGCTTCTCTGATGCCGCTTAAATAAGCCCCATGAACAGTCGAAAAATAATCAGCTTCGGTGTGTTCCCCAGCAAAAAACAATTTATCATTTATTTCTTCAGCTAAATCATCAAAGTGCTGCATCTCTGTGCCCACTGCTGTATATGAATATGAGCCTATTGAGTTTTCATTGCTTTGCCATTTAGTTCTTATCATGCTATTAGGACTTGGAATGTTGTTCCCATATATGTCTTTCAGATGTGACATGATTTCATTGATTATTTCTTGATCAGTCATGTTTTCTGTTTGTCTAGCGTAGTCCGCATAAGCAAAAGTCATTAATGCATTGATATTGGTATCTACTTTTTTTAAATTGACAAAATAGTTAAATTTATCTCTGATTTCAGGGGTATAAGAGATGTATTGAACATCGTCCCAAAAGGCAGTATTCCATGTCAATAAAAATTTGTTGACACAGTTCATTCCTACTTTTTGAATGGCATTTAATTTGGAATTAGGTAAGCTAGGTGTAAATTGTATAGCATTAGCTTTTAAAACACCCAATGGAACTGTTACCAAAACATAATCTGCTTCAGTTACTTTTCCTTGATGAGTTATTTTTACTTTATTATCTGAATAATCTATTTTACTTACTTTTTGATTCAGTTGTATATTTAAATCTTTAGCTAAGTAATGTGCTATGGTATCGTAACCATTGACTGCAATTTTTTCTTCACCTGTAAATTCTTCTCCTTCGTTGTATAGCAGGGAAGACAGTTGATTTAAATCTCCAGTATCGAAAGTAACATAAGTGGAAAGTAAAAATTTCCACAATCTGTCTGAGGTTTTGTTTGGATGCAATGAATTAAATACAGTCTCAAAACTTTGAGTAGCATTTCCGCTATTCATCATGGAATTCAGAATGGTGTACAGTTCATCTTCGGCATTGTTATATGATGTGGCATCTCTAAACACACCTCCAACATCATAAGATTTTCTACTGTCGTCATCGGTGTGAAATAAGTTCATTCCTGCTTGTTGAGCTAATTCAGTTATTGGATTTCCATTTACTCCATGAATCCAACTGGCACCTTCGTCAAAAGCAAAACCTGCACTTCTATTTGTTCTAAGTCTTCCTCCAATTTGATTTTGAGATTCTAAGATGATGACATTAAATCCTTTTTCTTTTAATTTTTTAGCAGCAGCTAATCCTGAAATTCCAGCACCGACAATGACTACTGTTTTTTCATTAGGCTTCGGTTCTTCATCTTTATTGCATGCACTAGAGAGAAGGGTAGGAGATATAAAGAGTAATGGTAAGCCTGTTAATGAATCTATTATAAATTTTCTTCTTTTCAAAATGATTAAATGGTTATTTAATAAATCATTTTATAAGCAATTTATTATCTAAAATGAATAAAATAATTATTTAATTTCCTCTACAATAACAGCAGTGCCATAAGCCAATACTTCTGTTAATCCACTCATCACTTCGTTTGCATCGTATCTCATGTTGATTATTGCATTACATCCTAGTTGATTGCCATGTTGAATCATTAATTGTAAAGCTTCTTCTCTAGCATTTTCACACAATTCAGTGTAAATACTGCTTTTGCCTCCAAAAATAGTCATGAAACCACCCACAAAATTACCTACTATACTTCGTGATCTAACGGTAATCCCTCTAACCAAACCTAGTTGTTTGATGATTCTGTATCCCTCTAAATTAGTGCTTGTTGTAATTAATATTTGACTCATGTTGATTTTAATAATACTACAATGTTAGTACTATTTAATAACATTTAATAATACTTGATTTTGATTGATGTTTTTACAAGGTAAATTCAGTTTTACGTCTTGTTTTATATTTTTAAAACCTAAACGTATATTGTCTTTAATTGTATTTTGCATTAATAACTATAAAGTTTTTAAATTTATATAAATAATAAAACAATAGTTGTTTATATTTTGCTCAAATCCAAAGGCTTTTTCACCTTTTCATCCATCAAGGCCAAATCCAATACTTCTAACATGTTTTTTACATAATGGAATGTTAAGCCTTTAAGGTATTGTACAGGGATATCGTCAATGTCTTTTTTGTTTTCATCACACATGATGATTTCTTTGATGCCAGCTCTTTTTGCTGCAAGTATTTTTTCTTTGATACCACCTACTGGTAATACTCTTCCACGTAAAGTAATTTCACCTGTCATAGCTAAATAAGGTTTTATTTTACGTTGTGTGTACAAGGAGGCTAATGATGTTAAAATAGTGATACCGGCACTTGGTCCATCTTTAGGAATAGCGCCAGCAGGGAAGTGTATATGTGCATCCCAATGATTGAATACTTGATGATCAATATCTAAATATTCTGCATTGGCTTTGAGAAAAGTCATGGCAGTGGTAGCACTTTCTTTCATTACATCGCCTAATTTTCCTGTAAGAGTTAATCCTCCTTTGCCTTTTGTCAGTGTACTTTCTACAAACAAAATACTGCCACCTACAGGACTCCAAGCCAAACCTGTAACAACACCTGCAGTTTCGTTGTCTTGGTATATCTCTTTATCTAGTTTATCTGCTCCAAGTATTTTATTGACATCTTCTATTGTAAAATTGGAATCAATGCTTTCGTCAGTGGCTATTCGCATGACATTATGCCTAACTAGTGAGGCAATTTTTTTCTCTAAATTTCTTACACCACTTTCTCTGGTGTACTCTTCGATGATGCTTTCGACTACTGAATTGCTTAATTTGAATTGATTTTTTTTCAATCCATGCATTTCTATTTGTTTTGGAATTAAGTAGTTTTGAGCAATTTGAATTTTTTCTTCTACAGTATAACCACTAATTTCAATCACTTCCATGCGGTCTAATAAAGCAGGTTGAATGGTGTCTAAGGAATTTGCAGTAGCAATAAACATCACTTTGCTTAAATCGTAATCCAATTCTAAGTAATTATCATGAAAATTGGTATTTTGTTCTGGGTCTAGTACCTCAAGTAAGGCAGATGAAGGGTCGCCACGAAAATCATTGGCTACTTTGTCTATTTCATCTAAAACAAAAACAGGGTTGCCAGATTTTACTTTTTTAAGGTTTTGAATGATTCTACCGGGCATGGCTCCAATGTATGTTTTGCGGTGTCCTCTAATTTCTGATTCGTCATGCAAGCCACCCAAAGCTACCCTGATGTATTTGCGTCCTAAAGCCTTAGCAATGCTTTTTCCCAATGAAGTTTTACCAACCCCAGGAGGTCCATATAAACAAATAATAGGACTTTTTAAGTCGCCTTTCAATTTTATCACTGCTAGGTATTCAAGTATGCGTTTTTTAACTTTTTCGAGTCCAAAATGGTCGGCATCCAATACTTTTTGAGCTTTTTTAAGATCCAATAAATCTTTGGTATATTCGTTCCAAGGCAGATCAAGTAAGGTTTGAGCATAATTTAAACTCACAGAATAATCAGGACTAGCTAGATTAATGCGCAATAATTTATCCAATTCTTTATTGAATGCTTTGTGTATGTCTTTGCTCCATTTCTTTTTATTGCCCCTTTCGCGTAAGCTTTCTATTTCTTTATCTGGGCTTTCTTGACCTAGTTCTTCTTGAATTGCCCTGATTTGTTGTTGTAAAAAATATTCTTTTTGTTGTTTGTCTAAATCCACTTTTACTTTGCTGTGAATTTGGTCTTTTAGTTTTAATAATTGATTTTCTTTTACTAAATGTTCAAACACCAATTGTGCTCTTTTTTTGAGAGTTTCAGCTTGTAAAATAGTTTGTTTTTCATCAACGGATATGTTTAAATTAGAGGCAATAAAACTAACTAAAAAATTATCGCTATCAATGTTTTTTAGTGCAAATCCAGCTTCAGTTGGAATGTTAGGAGAAAGGTCAATGTTTTGAGAAGCAGTATCTCTGATGTTGCTGATTAAAGCTTTAATTTCTTTGTCTTGTTTTTCCTCAGCTGCATCCACTGGTTTTACCGTAGCAATGATGTATGGATTAGTTGCAATTTCTTCTTGCAGTTCAATTTTTCTTTTACCTTGAATTATGGCTGTAGTATTGCCATCAGGCATTCTAAGAATTTTTATGATTTGAGCTAACGTACCAATTTTATTTAAATCATTGACATTAGGTTCTTCAGTATCAGGATTTTTTTGAGCAAATACACCAATGATTTTATCTTTTTTATTGGCGTCTTTAATTAATTTTATGGATTTATCTCTGCCAACTGTAATTGGAAATACCACCCCAGGAAACAATACTGTGTTTCTAATCGGTAATATTGGCAGATTCTTAGGAATAGCTATTTTGTTGCTTTCTTTTTCTTCCTGTTGAGAAAACAAGGGAAATAAATCACCACTTTCGCTGTCTTCACTATCTATTTTGTTAGTAAATATCAATTTGTCTTTAAAGTTCATAATTGGAGATAATTATAGGTTTCAATACTTATGCCAAAAGCAAAGCACTGACAAATTAAGACAATTTAAGCAAGTTATTTTTTAAGCTCTAAACTTTTTTTAATGAATTTAACAAACAGTGGATGTGGATTTTCTACTGTGCTTTTTAATTCAGGATGAAATTGAACACCTACAAAATAGGGATGGTTTTTGATTTCCACTATTTCAGCAAGGCCTGTATCAGGATTTGTTCCAGTAATTTGCATGCCATGTTGTTCAAATTCTTTGATGTATTTATTGTTGAATTCGTAACGGTGACGGTGTCTTTCTTGTATTTTTAATTTGCCATAAGCTCTGGATGCTTGGCTTCCTTTTTCTATGACACAATCATAAGAACCTAGCCTCATGGTACCGCCTTTTTGAGTGATTTTCTTTTGAGAACTCATCATGTCTATTACAGGATGTTTTGTTTTTTCGTTCATTTCAGCACTGTGAGCATCTTTATATCCTATCACATTGCGAGCAAATTCAATGACACTGCATTGCATTCCCAAACAAATACCAAAAAATGGCAAGTTGTTTTCGCGGGCATATTTGATGGAAATTAATTTGCCTTCAATACCTCTGCTACCAAATCCTGGAGCGACTAACAATCCATCGATGTTTTTGAATTTTTCTTTTACATTTTCATCGGTAATCAATTCACTGTGTAAATTGATGACATTCACTTTGCATTCGTTGGCTGCACCAGCGTGAATAAATGCTTCGTTGATGGATTTGTAAGCATCAGGAAGTTCAATGTATTTGCCTACTAAGGCTATGGTAACTTCGTTTTTAGGATGTTTAATGTGTTGCAAAAATTGTTTCCATTGAATTAATTCAGGGTCAGATTTAGCAGGTAGTTTTAACTTAGCTAACACTACTTTGTCTAACTTCTCTTTTTGCATCATCAAAGGCACTTCGTAGATTGTTTTTGCGTCTAAAGATTCTATAACCGCATTTTGATTGACATTGCAAAATAGGGCTAATTTTCTTCTCAATTCTACATTCAAAGGATGCTCAGTTCTACATACTAATATATCAGGTTGTACACCGCTTTCAAGTAAAAATCTAACAGAGTGTTGAGTAGGTTTGGTTTTTAGCTCACCTGCTGCAGCTAAATAGGGAACTAAAGTTAAATGTATAGAAATGGCATTGTCTTCACCCATTTCCCATTGCAATTGTCTAACAGCTTCTACAAAAGGCAATGATTCAATGTCACCAACAGTTCCACCAAGTTCAGTAATGATGATGTCAAATTTGTTGGTTTCACCCAACAATTTCATTCTTCTTTTAATTTCATCAGTAATGTGTGGAACTACTTGAACCGTTTTTCCTAAATAGTCACCTCTTCTTTCATTTTCTATCACAGTTTGGTATATTCTACCTGTGGTTACGTTGTTGGCTTGCGAGGTAGGAACATTTAAAAATCTTTCGTAATGGCCAAGGTCTAAGTCTGTTTCTGCACCGTCATCAGTAACATAACATTCTCCATGTTCGTATGGGTTTAGTGTTCCTGGGTCAACATTGATGTATGGGTCAAATTTTTGAATGGTAACTCTATAGCCCCTTGCTTGTAATAATTTAGCAAGTGATGCTGATATGATGCCTTTGCCTAATGAAGATGTAACACCGCCTGTTACGAAAATATATTTACATTTTTGTTCCATTTCTCAACTGATAAATGATTGGCAAAAGTTGTAAAATAATCAGAATAACCCGATAACTAAGTTGGATTAAAAAAGAGAATTATTTACTTGAGCAATCGGGATACAAAAGTAAAACAATATTTTAGATTAAATGAGATTAAATTAAATTGATTGTTAAGATATTTTCAACAACTCAATTTGTGTAAAAATTATTATGGAATATCGATGTATTTGTGGGTTTGTAAGGACAAATTCCATTGAGGATTTTGTTTGACATAGTTGACTAAAAGAGGCGTTATAATTGCTGCTTTACTCCATTCTGGTTGAAGATACAGTTTGCAATTGGGATTTATTTCTCTTATAAAAGTTTCAGCCCAAGGGATATCAGAGGGATGAAATACCACTACTTTTAATTCATCAGCTTTCAATAAAGTTTCTTTCAATGGGGCTTTGAATTTTTTAGGGGAAACACATATCCAATCGATGTTGCCTTTAATATCGTATGCACCTGAAGTTTCTATGTGTAAGATAAAGCCATTTGATGCCAAAGATTCGCATAACTCAGTTAAATCATACATAGCGGGCTCTCCACCAGTAATGACAACATGCTTGGCATTTGTTTTTTTTATTTCATTTAGAATTTCTATCTCGGTAAATGAATTGTGTTTATTAGCATCCCAGCTTTCTTTGACATCGCACCATACACAGCCAACATCACAACCAGCAAAACGAATAAAAAAGGCGGGACACCCAGTATAATACCCTTCTCCTTGGATGGTGTAAAACATTTCCATGATGGGGTACAATGCCGAACTCATTTACTTAGGATGTTTTTTTTATACGCTTTGAATGTGTTGCTCAATAATCCAGCAATGGTCATCAATCCAACTCCACCCGGAACTGGTGTTATAGCCGAAGCAACAAGTTTTACTTCGTCAAAATCAACATCTCCTTTGAGGTAAAATCCTGATTTACGATTTGTATCATCTATTCTTGAAATTCCAACATCAATGACAACACAACCTGGTTTTACCATGTTGGCTTTAATGAATCCGGGTTTTCCAAGTGCCACTATCAATATATCTGCTTGGCGAGTGTAATGTTCAATATGTATGGTTTTGCTATGACATACTGTAACGGTGCAATTAGCATGTTTTAAATTGGCACTCATCAAATTGCTCATAGGTCGCCCAACAATGTTGCTTCTTCCAACTACAACACAATGTTTGCCAACAGTATTTATGTTGTATTCTTCTAACATCATCATCACACCCAATGGAGTTGCCGGTATGAATCCATCCACGTCACCTTTGCTTAGTTTACCCATGTTCACATCATGAAATCCATCCACATCTTTCTCAGGACTGATGGTTTGAGTGATGATTCTTTCATCTATGTGTTTTGGTAGGGGCGATTGAACAAGTAAACCATCTATGTTCTTGTTTTCATTGATTTTAATTATGTGATTAATTAACTCTTCTTGAGTGGTGTTTTCAGGTAGTCTTAGTATTGTAGATTCAAATCCTAAGGCTAAACTGTTTTTTTCCTTACTGTCTATGTAAGTTCTGCTTGCACCATCATCTCCAACCAATATTGCGGCTAAATGTGGTTTGCGGTATCCCTGTAGGATGTATGCATCCAGTTCAGCTTTAATTCTGCCTTTTATCTTTTCTGCTGTTATTTTTCCGTCTAAAAGTAATGACATTTTTTTTGCAATATTACAATGAATTTGACGTTTTACCGTAAATTTGTGGATTATTTATGTTAAAATTTAAATTCTATTCCCTTGTTATTATTTCAATGTTTATTTGTTCATGCAGGACAAATAAGGAAGAAAGGACAATTAAAGGCAGTGAATATTACCCCTTGAAAATCAATTCTCTTAAAGTGTTTCTTGTCGATAGCATCTATCACAATTCTTTTTTTGGTAAAAGCGATACTGTATCATTTGAAATGAGAGAAAATATCACAGATGTGTTAGTAGATTTTGCATCAGATACATTTTATAGAATTGAATTATCTAGGTACAATCAAGTAAAGGTGAGATGGGAGGTGTTCAAGGTGTTTACTCGTAAAATAAAGGATAATTACGCCATCGAAAACATCAATAATTCTGATGAAATTAAATTGTTATTCCCAATAAGTTCATACAAAACAAGAGGCTCATCTTACTCATGGAATCTCAATATTTTAAACAACAAAGAACCAACGCTTATCAAATACAAATCGGTGTTTTCTAATTTTAACAACGGCATTACTTCTTTTACAGATTGTGTTAATACCACTTTAGTTAATACTGAAAAAGGATTGGTAAACAATGTAAGGGAAGAAGTGTATGCTAAAAACATAGGTTTAATATACCGATACATTGATTCAACTGATTATTTAGACATCACTAAAAAAAGAAACGGTTACGAAGTATTAATTCGTCTTAAAAATTGAGAATATTAACTTTCATAATTTTAACCATGTTGTTTTCTTGTAAAAAAGATTCTTATGAATCAAATAAAAGAGACATTGGACTTAGTTATGAAAATTTCACATTAAAGTCGTCTATTACGTATAAAACTACTGAAATTTTATACGATGATTTTAATAATACCATAGATACCTTAAAATACGAGTTAAAAGAGGTAAATGACACCATATTCAAAGACAATTTAGGAAGGCTTTCGGCCCGAATTTACCGTTACAAAAGAGATTCTAAAAACAAACCTTGGCAATTCATCAATGCAGTATATAAGTCCATTGATGAATTTAGTTTTGAAAGAATTGACAACAATAAAAGGCAAATAAAACTCTCTTTTCCCTTGTCAACAGATGTTGTATGGAACATCAATCAACTGAATCAAGATGCAGCCATTAATGTGTTTTACGAATTTATTCATAACAAATACAACTTTCAACTTTTTAGTTTTGATAGCACCTTACTAATTAAATCCAACAAAGTAAATAATCCAATTAGAGAAAGAGAATACGAAGAAATTTATTCTAAAAACATAGGATTAGTTTACAAAAAAGAAGTGTTTATAGATAAATTAAACAACAGCTCTAGAGGATTTAAAATCAACCAAGAAATCATCGAATATGAATAAAACAAATACCCTTTTTCTTTTTCTTTTTATGTTCTGTTATTCAGAACTATTCTCTCAAAAGTTTTCTTATTTTTTTATTTCTTTTAAAGACAAACCTGAAGCTCAGAAAGAACTATTGAATCCTAAAAATTTCTTGAGTGAAAAATCCATAAAAAGAAGAGCAAAATATAACATTTCTATTACTGAAATAGATGCTCCAGTGAGTCGCAATTACATCAATAAATTAATTCAATATCCCAAAATTCAGTGGATGAATTCAAGTAAATGGTTAAATGGTGTACTCATCAAAACAACAGACTCTTCCATCATCAAAGAACTAATCAAAGAAAAATTTGTAATTAATTACAAATACTTAGGTACAGTTACAGAAACAATGCAAGTTCAGCCACCAGCCAAATTTAAGTCCATGGCTAAACCTGTTGTCAATACTGATTCTTTCATCAAGCCAGCTTACAATGTCAATAAAGATTTTTATGGTGTTACTTACCCACAAAACAATTTAATCAACATCAATTATTTACACAAGTTGAAATATTATGGACAAGGAATAACTGTGGCTGTCATCGATGCAGGTTTTTTTGAAGCCAATAAAGTTAAAGGGATGGAAAAACTAAATTTCATGGAATTAGGGGTTAAAGATTTTGTCACCAATGACAACAGCGTTTGGGAAGACGACAGACATGGTGCAAATGTATTGAGTACCATGTACAACTTAAAGCCCGGAATTTTTGTTGGAACTGCACCTTTTGCCAAATACCATTTGTTGAGGTCTGAAAATGCATCCAGTGAATTTCCAATAGAAGAATTCAATTGGCTAGCAGCAGTTGAATATGCGGATAGTAGTGGAGTCGATATCATCACATCGTCATTGGGGTACAATGTATTTGACGATACAAGCTTAAGCTACAAACAATCGGATTTAAATGGCAAAACAAGTACAATCGCTTTTGCAGCAAATACTGCTTATTCCAAAGGCATGATGGTGGTAGTAAGTGCTGGAAATGAAGGGCAAGGGAAATGGAGAAAAATAGGGACACCTTCTGATGCTGCTGGTGTGATTTCTGTAGGTGCTGTAGATGCTGATGGCAATTATGCAGAATTCAGTTCTTATGGTCCTACAGCAGATGGGCGCATTAAGCCAGATTTGGTAGCTATGGGAAAAAGAGCCTATGTCAATTCTACTGGTGGAGCTTATACAGGAAATGGAACTTCATACTCTACACCAATTTTAAGTGGCTCCATCATTTGTTTAATGCAAGCATGTCCTAATTTAGCATTAGATAAGTACAAAAAAGCCCTTATTGAAAGTTCAACTCATTATTTAATTCCAGATTCCGCCTATGGTTTCGGCATTCCAGATATAGGATTGGCGGCTGTTATTTTGGGGAATTACACTGGAATAGATACTTCTAAAGACTTAGTATGGGAAAAAGATGATCCTGTGTTTTTTCAGCAAGCAAATCTTCATTTTAGAAGCAGTAAAAGTCAAAAAATTCAAATTAAAATCAGTGGTAAAAAGAAAAAAAGATTTAAAACAATTATCACTTTAGACTTAAAAATAGAAAAAGGTCAATGGATTCACAACAGCGACATCATTAACGAATACAATAAGCAATTAAAAAAGAAAAAAAGAAAAAAATTCAAGGCTATGTACATCGAACTTAAAACTGAATCCATGAATTATACAAGAGAAATTTTGATAAAATAATGTTTTACCACCACCAAGATATGATTGGCAATTTGCTGATTTTAGAATCAGCTCCTCAAAGGATTATATCTTTGGTGCCTTCTCAAACCGAATTGATTTGTGAATTAGGTGCAGAAGAAAAATTGATAGGAAGAACTAAATTTTGCATTCATCCAAAACAACTTAAAGTTACTAAAGTAGGAGGGACTAAACTAGTCAATTACCATTTGATAGATGAGTTGCAGCCTGATTTAATCATTTGTAATAAAGAAGAAAACAACAAAGAAATAGTTGAATCACTTAACATGAAATACCCAGTATGGGTAAGCGACATTGAAACTCTTGAACAAAATTACATCATGATACAAGAAGTCGCAAAACTTTGTGATAAAGAAGTGCAAGGTGTGGAATTGATTCAAAACATGAAAAAGGGGTTTGAGTCACTAGATTTAAAACCAAATAAAACTTGCCTTTATTTGATTTGGAAAAATCCATACATGGGTGTAGGGAATAAATCTTTTATTCATGAGATGATTCATAAAATGGGTTTGTCTAATGTTTTAGATAACACTAGTCGATACCCTGAATTAACTGAAAATGAAATTAAAACTTTAAATCCTGATTTGGTATTTTTATCATCAGAGCCTTATCCATTCAAAGAAAATCACATGAATGAACTCAGTCAATTGTTGCCAAATTCAAAAATTATGCTGGTAAATGGAGAATTTTTCAGTTGGTATGGAAGTCATTTAGTAAATTCGCCCCAATATTTCAAACAATTAATCAATCAAATAAATTAGTGGCTATCATTTTAAAAACTCAAGAGCAAATAGAAGGCATAAGACAAAGCAGTCGCTTAGCAGCAGAAACTTTAAAATACCTTGAACAATTCATTAAACCCGGAATCAAAACCATAGAGTTAGATAAATTGGCAGAAGAGTTTGTTCTTAAACACAATGCTGTAGCAGCAACTAAAGGATATAAAGGTTACAAACACTCTACTTGCATATCGCCTAACGATGTGGTATGCCATGGAGTGCCAAATGAATATGAATTGAAATTTGGTGACATAGTGAATGTAGATGTTACTACCATTTTGAATGGGTATTTTGGCGATACATGCCGAATGTATTACGTTGGTGAAGTTAGTCCATATGCCCAAAAATTAGTTGAAACTACCAAAGAATGTCTGCACTTAGCTTTAAAAGAATGTTATCCCGGAAATAAATTAGGAAACATAGGTTTTGTAATCAATGAGCATGCCGTTAAAAATGGTTATTCTGTAGTCTATGAATTTTGTGGACATGGCGTAGGACTTAAATTTCATGAAGATCCGCAAGTAGAACACAAAGCAACTCGCAATTCAGGTCCTATCCTAAAACCTGGAATGACTTTTACTATTGAACCCATGATCAATGCTGGAAAACCGAAATGTAAAATTGATAAAAGAGACAGTTGGACAGCTAGAACCATAGATGGAAAACTTTCAGCTCAGTTTGAACACACCATCTTAATTACTGAAACAGGCTACGAAGCTCTGACAGATGTTTACGGAGATTTTTAAGTTGTAACATGCATCACAATTGTTTTGTATTAAATATTTTAGTTGAGGAATTTAAAGGTAAAATACAAAACAAATCATTAGTCAAATGCTTTAGCAATACCATTGATGAATTGTATCTTGAATTTGAGGATTTTACCATTAAATGCCAATTCTACAAAGGAGAAATCTATTTTGTGTTTGACCAACAAATCATCAATGAAAGCAGATTGTTTAAACCACAATTTCAACAATTAATTAATACTAAAGTTAGCAAGGTCATGCATTTTCCGTATGAAAGGGCTTTTGAAATTAATTTCAATGATGCATTTTCACTTGTTTTTAAGTGTCATGGACGCAAATCAAATATCATTCTTTTTGAAAATGACAAAGTGGTTTCAGTTTTTAAAACGCATTTAGAGTCTGATTATAAATTGTTAAAATCTGATTTAAATAGAGGGATAGTGCCACAACATTATCCAGTGAAAGACAAGAAAGAGTTTACAGAAAAATACCCCTATTTATTCCAAGGTTTTTTTGATTCTTGGATGCTCAACAATTCAGAAAAACACTTTTATTATTTATTGGACTTTTATCTACATCAAAGTTCAATTGAGTTGGTGGATAATCAATTGAATTTGGTTCCAAAATTAGACAATGGAAATGTGTTAGAGGCATTAACAAAATACACTTTTAACAGTTTAAAGAATAGGGCTTTTGAAGATTTAAAAAAGTCAAAAGAAGTAGAATTAAATAAAAAAATAACAGAGAAGAAAAAATGGTTACAAGATTCGATGAATGCTTTAAACACCATACATCTGCAAAGAAATAATGAAGAAATAGGAAACATCATTTTGTCTAATATTGCATCCATTAAAGAATCGGAGAGCAGTGCATTGTTGTTAGATATATACAACAACAATGAAATAACAGTGAAGTTAAATCCAAAACTATCAGCAGCAGAAAATGCCAATCATTATTTTAAAAAAGAGAAAAGCAAAGCAAAGACCATTGAGTTGTTAAAGATTAAAATTGAAGAAGCAGAACAACAACTAAAGCAATTGGAAAAACAATTACAGACCATTCAAGAAGCCAATGAAATTAAATTATTGAGTAAAATCGGAAAGGCGAACAATGAAACTAAAATTGATTTGCCTTACAAAGTGTTTGAATATAAAGGACATGAAATATTGGTAGGAAAAAATGCTGAAAGCAACGACTACATTTTATCCAAGGTAGCAAAACCAGATGATTATTGGTTGCATGCCAAAGATGTAAGTGGCAGTCATGTATTGATTAAATACAAAAAAAACATAGAAGATGAAATCATCATGAAGGCGGCATCCATTGCAGCCTATTATTCTAAGCAAAAAACCCAGAGTTTGGCAACGGTTATAGTCACACAGAGAAAGTTTGTGCGAAAAATCAAAGGAGCAGATAAAGGCAAGGTAAAGGTGATGCAAGAGAGAACGGTGTTAGTAGAGCCTAAATTGATTTAACCTAGATTCCGCTTTAGGTTTAGTTATGAAAATAAAAAAGGCAATAAAATCAAGAGTCCTCGCAAGAT
>CAYVDH010000047.1:0-20546 GCA_964450355.1 uncultured Flavobacteriaceae bacterium | reverse complement strand
AAAAAAATTGAAATTAAATAAATTTTACTAAACCAATAAAAAATTAACAAGATTTTAACATCTATAATAAAAAAGGGCTAATTGCCCTTTTTTTTATTCATTTTGTTTAAAGTTTAAAAAAAATAATTAAACAACAGTCATGAAATTGTAAAAATACTTGTTTTAACAAGAGTAATAGCTTTGAAAATAGAGTTTCAGTGTTATATTTGTAGGCTTATATTAATTTAAAGATAACGCGTAAAAGTCAAAAAAAAAACAAATTCACAAACAAAATATGATTAAATTTTTACTTAAACAAAGAAAAAAGTCATTAATTGCTCTTGGATTTTTCCTAACCCTATGGAATTCCAATTCAATTAATGCATTCAGTGGAGGCACCTACACCATTGATCCTTCCTTAGCTGCAAGTGCAACAAACTACAAATCATTAATAGCTTTTACTAATGATTTAAAAAACACTACCAGAGGTGATGCCGGTCCTGCTCAATACGCTGTTGGCGGAAGTGGTGTTCAAGGTAGTATTACTGTAAACATGAGTCCTGGCACCTATACAGGTCAAGTACTATTAACAGCAATAACAGGTGTTAATTCATCAAAAACTGTAACTATCAATGGCAATGGTGCTATCATAGAGTTTTTACCAACTTCAACTACTAACCACGGTGTTATTGAACTAAATGGTACAGATTATTTTACAATAAACAATCTAGAAGTTAGAATGTTAGGAACTACTTATGGTTCATGTTTTAGGATATATGGTGCTGCTGATAATAACACCATAAAAAATTGTAAATTAAGATGTGATAACATGAACAATGCTAGCTCTACTCCATTAACCTACAGTGCATACATTTGGTTTAATAGTGGTACTACATCTGTAACTTCTAGCAATGCTGGAAACAACAATTTGTTCGACAGCTTAGACATGCGTTCAGGAAATGGAACTAGCCATGGCCCTTATTATGGAATTGCTGCTTATGGTTTAACAACTCCATCACAAACCAACGCAACATGCAATAATGTAGTTTCAAATAGCTCATTAAGAGATTTTTATTTTTATGGCATGTACTTTTATTACTGTTACAATACAACAATGAGAAACAACAATGTTACTAACCAAGGTAGAACAGGTGCTTTTACAACAAAATATGGTATATACCATTATTATAGTACTGGAATTGTTGATAACAATAGAGTATTTTGTTTAAATGGAAACACGCCTCAAAATTCAATAATTTATTTATTGTATTTTTATAACGGTTCTTCTACCACTACATGGACTTATGCCAATAAAATCACAAACAATTATTTCTTTGATTTTAGTACTTCATCTATGTATGTATATGCATACTGGTATATTTACACTTACAATGCTAACCAATCAATGGACATTGAACACAATACTGTAATATTCGATCACCCTTCTAATCCAGCAAATACTGGAACTAATTACACATTTTATTCTAATTATGCTCGTAGCTTTAAAAACAATCTTATATACAACAATTTAGGCGGCACAGGCACTAAATATTTATTATATAATGGTGGTAGCACTGCTTATCCAGCATACAATTGGACTGCATTTCAAAACAACGATTTCAGATTTGGGCCTAATGCTTCAGGAACTCTTTACCATGCTTATGGACCAATGAATGGCTCTAGCACTTCTTTTGGAACAATTTCTGCTTTTTCTGATTGGTTATCCGCTAGTTTTCCAACTTCTAACTTGAACGTTGACCCTTTCATCAAAAGTGTAAATCCTGCTAGTTTTGATTTGACCCCAACCTCATTAGAAATGTGTAACAAAGGTCAATACATCTCAGCTTTACCAAAAGACAACAGTGGTGCAACACGTTCAACTACTAAACCAGATATAGGTGCATTAGAGTATTTTGCTGATGTCAAATTAACAAGATTTGATTTGAGTTTCCCTAATCCTACTTGTTCAGGTTTTACTTCAATGATTTCTGGTAATCTTAAAAACACTTCATTAAATCCTGTTAAAAACCCAGTTATTAATTATACTGTTAATGGAGGCACACCATTCTCTTTAACATTGAACACCACTATAAATGCTGGTGATTCTGTAAATTTCAGTTTCCCAAATGCTCATAAATTCAGCAACTCAGGAAATACCAAAGTAATATTACACAACTTTGCAAAAGATGATAACATCACTAACGATTCTATAACCGTTAATGGGGTTGTAACTCCTGCTCCAGGAGGTTCTGTATTAAGTCATAATACAGCTTCTTCATCTCCATTTGCAATCTATAACATTGATGGTAAACCAGATGTGACTTTCCCAAGCGAAGCCATAGCCTACAGCTTTACTGAACCTACAAGACTGGGTTATGTTAACAGTGATTATGGCACTAAATGGAATGCAAGCATCACTGCTAAATCAATCAACGGCACTAATGCCAATGCATTGGTAAGCACAAACAATACAACCCCACTTGTAGCAACTTTCCTACCTACTGTTGCATGGGAAGATAGCACCATTGAAATAGCTGTTAAAATTAACAGCCTAGTAAATGGTTGTGATACAACTTTCTTTAGAAGAATTTTAGTTGCTCCTAAAGCAAAACCAAACTTAATTTTACCGAACCCTATTTGTGAAAAAACAGATATATTCTTTGATAATATAACAACCGTATCAAGTGGTTCTGTAGAATACGAATGGGATTTTGGTGATGGCACAGCTATCTCTACAGAAACTAGTCCTGTACATTCATATGCAGCTTATGGACAATACAATTTGATCATGAGAGCAAAAACAAATCCATACAATTTTGTAACAACTAAAACCATACAAGTTAATGTGACTGAAATTCCTCAGGCTAAAATTATCAACATCAATAAATGTCAAGGAGAAAATGTTATATTAGGCAATGGTACTATTTATGGAGGTAATGGTTCTACAAACTACACTTGGTCGTTCAGCGACAACAGTGCAGATGTAACTACCACTACTACTTCTACCATTACTAAAGGATTTGGAACGCCCGGTGCTTACAAAGTAACTTTAAAAGCAACTGCTGATGGTTGTACAAATACTGCATCTAAAACAGTTTATCAATTTGCTAAACCAGATGCTGATTTTTCAATATTAAGTGGAAGATGTTTAAATGAAACATTTCAATTTGAAAATAAATCAGAAATCTTCACTGGCTTATTTGGTAACCATTGGGACTTTAATGATGGAGGTAATATAGCATCAGACATGGATCCAGAATACAATTTCCAAACTGCTGGTAGTAAAACCATCAAATTGATTGTGACTTCAGAATTTGGATGTAAAGATTCCATTTCAAAAACAATTACTGTAGAACAAATACCTACAACTGATTTTTCATTGCCATTTGCTTGCGATAGAACTGCTACTCCATTTACTAATTTAACAAATTTAAATGGTGAATTATTAAATACTTATGAATGGGATTTTGCTCAAGGTTCAATTGTAACACTTGCTAACCCAACAGTAAATTGGAGCAATTTAGGTCCAAGGACTATCAAATTAACTACTAAACTAGTAAACGGATGTAAGTCTGAAATGGTAAAAAACATCAATGTGGGTGTTCAACCAACCGCAGATTTCGAATTTGAAACCAAATGTGCTGGTAGCGCTGTTCCTTTTACAAATTTAACTACTTTCCCTAAAGGCGAAATCAGTTACGATTGGGATTTTGGAGATCAATTAAATTCTACTGAAGCTGCTCCAGTTCACTCATACAGTACTTTAACAGGTCAAACTTTCTTTGTAAAATTAAAAGCTAGTATTAAAGATGGCTGCGCTGATTCTATAGTAAAAAGCATTACCATTTCACCACTACCAAGTACTTGTGATTTTGATATCACTAGAAACTTTAATGTAAATCCAAGAAATTATGTATTTACTCCTACAGGAGGTGCTATGAGTGGAATATCTTACACTTGGGTAACTGGTGATGGCAACAAAATAAACAGCAATGGAGCTTCTGCTAATTACACTTACAATGGCGATTTACAATATTGTATCACTATGATTGCTAAAACCAATGATGGATGTGAATGCAGCAGAACAAAATGTGTTGAAGTATCTACTGGTATTGAAAATTTAACATCTAACAATTTTGTTATTTATCCAAATCCTTCAGTAGGTATATTCACCATTGAAAGCAGCACTTTAAATCCAAATTCAACAGTGAACATTTACAATGTTGTTGGCGAATTGGTATTCACAACAAACGAAATCAACAAACAAATAGACTTAACTCATTTAAACAGTGGAATGTACGTGGTTAAAATAACTGACGGTAACACTACCACATCACAAAAAATAAACATCATTAAATAAAAAACACACTAATCATGAAATTTTCTATAAATCAAAAAATTAAATTTAGCAAAACAAGACGTTTTATCGCTGTTTTAGCTATCATGTTAAGCAGTATAAGCTTAAATGCTCAATATTGTACATCTGGGGCTACTTCACCAGCAGATGATTTTATCTCTAACATCAAAATAACTGATGGTACTAACACCCTTCTAAACAACAATTCATTTGTTCCTAGTTCAGCTGCAAATACTGGGTGTGGACAATACACTGATTATACAGGATTAACTCCAACTGTATTAGCTGCAGGAGGAACTTATACAATTACTATTTCAATAGCTTTTTGTGGAAATTTTACATATTCCAATACAACGTTAGCTTGGATAGATTACAACAGAAACAATGCATTTGAAGCTAATGAGGCTGTAAGATCTGCGCCTTTTGCATTAGCAGCTGGTCCAAGAAATGTGGCATATACTTTTACAGTTCCTTGTAATGTTAATCCAGGAAAAACAAGAATGAGAGTTGTAGTGATTGAATCAACAACAATAACAAACCCTGGTAATGCATGTGGAACTTACACTTGGGGTGAAACTGAAGATTACACTATAGATTTACAATTACCTAGTACTTTATCTGCAAGCTTTAATGCCCCATCTTCTGCTTGGGTAAAAGCTCCAATTAAATTTACTAATAACAACCCAGTAGGTTACATTTCTCATGCTTGGGATGCTAACAACGATGGAACTACAGAAGCTCCTAATTCTATTGATTTCAGTTACACTTGGACAACTCCAGGTTCTAAATGCATTAAATTAACTAGCACTAACTGTTTAGGAACAGACAATTCAGTAAAATGTTTAACTGTAAACACTCCAACTGTTGTACCTACAGCAAATTTTGTTACAAATAAAGTAACAGTTGAACAATACCAATTTTGTCAATTGTTTGATTTATCTACTGATGGTGCTTACATGTGGGAATGGTATGTTTACGATTCTACTGATGTAAGCGATGTAAAAGACATCAACTCTGGTGACGTTATTCCTAATCCAAACAGTAATGGCAGAAATGAATTTTCTCAAAACCCTGAATTTGCTTTTGACAGACCAGGATGTTATACTGTAGTCCTAATATCTAAAAATGATGTTGGTTCTTCTGCTCCTAAAAAGAAAACTTGTTATATCACAGTTATTTCTCCAACTACTTACATTTTAGGTTTTGGAACATACGGACCAAATGGTGACAATGTTGTAGAAAGCCCTTCTGGAACAATATTTGACAATGGTGGTAAAGATTTAAATTACAGCAATAATCAAGGTTTAGGTTCTCGTTCTTATTTAAGAATCACTCCATGTAACGCTAAAAGAATAGATTTAACCATGACACGTTTGAAATTCAATGGTCCTGGTGATATATTAAGGGTATGGGACGGTACAAGTGCAAATGGAACATTGCTTGCAACTTGGACTAGCACAAACACCAACCCTAAAAAAGTAAGTGCAACAAGCGGTAGTATGTATATTTTATTCACTTCTGATGGCACTGGTGTTGACTCTGGTTTTGCAGGAACTTACACTTCATTACTTGGCCCTGCAGTTGCTCCATCACCATCCTTTAATCCATCAAGTAACCCAGGTTACAATTCAACTCCTATTAAATTTACTAACACAACTTCTGATATAGTGGGTGTTCCAAGATGGGAATGGACTATAGACGATGTTCCTGTTTCAACTAGCAGAGACTTAAATTACATATTCACTTCAGACCAAGACTATAAAGTTTGTCTAGAAGTGAAATCATGTGTTGGTTCTAATAAAACTTGTTTGACTTATGATGTCATATCTCCTAATACTCAAACAAGTTTAGATTTTGAAGCTTCTAACAGAAGACCAAAAATATTGACTGATATCATTTCTTTAGTTCCAAAAGCTGATAAAGCGAACAGATTTGAATGGACTATCTATCCTACTACTTATACTTTAATGAACCCACCTACATCTCCTTCTGTTTATGGTCCAGGTTATGTTCATTATAAATCTACTCCTGGTGATTCAATGCCAACACCAATCATTAAATTTACTGGTTCTGGTTGTTATACCATTGCTCTTAAAGCTTGGAATTCTCTAGACCCAACCAATACAACTAAAACTGTTGTTAAAAACAAATATGTATGTGCTTTGAATTATTGCAATCCTACATCAGCAATTATTTCTTCAGACTTAGGCATTAACAATGTGAAAGTATTGGATGGAACTAATGCATTAATAGACAACAACAGTACTTCTGGAACTCAAGCTTACACTGATTTTTCAAGCACTCAAGTTGCTAATTTAACTTTTGGTAAAACATACACAATAGAAGTTAGCAGATTATCAAATGTTGACCCAGGCAATAGAAAAGCTTGGATTGACTGGAACATTGATGGTGATTTTGACGATGCTAACGAAATGATTTTCTTTGAACCAAGCACTACAAATAAATCATATTCTACAACATTTGCTGTTCCTGATATCAATAGTGCATTTGAAGGTAAAACTAAATTGAGAATTGGAATTAATTTTGACAACAACAGCACTGACCCATGTGGACCAGCTGTTGCAGGTGAGTACCATGACTACGGCATTGTATTGTACAATGACAATAGCAAACCTGTTATAACAATTATAGGTGAAACTACAAAAAGAATTCAATTAGGTTCAACTTATACTGATTCTGGTGCTACTGCTTACGATGCTTCAGAAGGTGATATTACTAGCAGAATAATTCCATCAAATGATTTAGATGTTAATACAACTGGTATCTATTCTTATGAGTACAATGTTACTGATAAATCAGGCAATGTAGCTGCTACTGCAATCAGAACTATCATTGTTGTAAATGATAATACTGCACCAGTCATTGTTTTAAACCCTACAACTATTGGTTGTATAGAAGCAAATAGAGAAAATGACCCATACAATGATCCAGGAGCTACTGCATACAACACTAATCCTTTCTATTCATTAACAACAGCTATCAGAACTACTGGTTCTGTGAATACTAGAGTAGTAGGAGATTACACTATTGAATATAAAGTTTATGACTTTGCTGGTAATGTTGCTACAGCTACTAGAAACATTTGTGTTAGAGATACTACAGCTCCTAAAATTGAAGGTATAGGTGAAACTAACATTCAAATTGGAACTTTATGGATTGATCAAACTTACGCTAAAGATGGCAATGATGACAACCCAGAATTACATACTTCATGGTTCCCTGAACCATTGAATCCAAATGTTAAAGGTACTTATACTTGTACTTATACTGCTGTAGATGCCTTAGGAAATGTATCTAAACCAGAAATAGTTAATTACAAAGTGGATGACTTTATCAAACCAGTTATTTCATTGAATACTTTTGATGTGATTGAACATCCTGTAAATACTCCATACAATTCAATAACTGCAACAGTTACTGACAATTATTATGGAGCAGGTCAAGTAAGTATTTCTAGAACATTTAACAATGTTGATCCAAACACTTTAGGAACTTATACTGAAACATTTAAAGCTGTTGATGGTTCTGGAAACATTACCATTAAATCAAGAACTATAAACGTTGTTGACAGACAAGCTCCAATTTTATTTGGTGGAACAATTTATGGTTGTGTTGGTGAAAACATTTGGCCAAAATGGAATTTAACAACAACAGATAATTACTATGGTCCTCAAACTTTGTTGCCATTAGTAGAAATCATTGCTCAAAATGTGAATCCTTCTCAAGAAGGCAATTACTTTATTACTTATAAAGTTACTGACCCAAGTGGAAATACCTCATTACCATTAACTAGACAAGTGATATACACTTATTGGCCAGCTTGTGTTAACAGCACTGTTGATGTAAATTCAGCAACAATTAATGAAGTATCTATCTCTCCTAATCCTACAAATGGCATAGCTAACATCCAATTAGCAAATGCTGTTAAAAATGCTAAAATACAATTGTATAACTCATTAGGACAAATGGTATCTGAAACTAATTATAACAACCCTTCAGCTAACTTCAACATAGATATGTCTGATTTAGCAAGTGGTGTTTACTCTGTAAACATTGTTTTAGAAGGTAGAGTAATCACTCATAAAATTGTTAAATACTAAACAATAAATTTAAAACACCCGCTATTACTAAGCGGGTGTTTTTTTAAAATTAAAACAAATTTTCAACCCAATGAAAAAAATATATTTTCTCTTAACTTTACTGACCTCAATAAATATTATTTATGGTCAACAAAACTTAGCTCCACAAGCTACTGCATCTGCTAGTACTTGTAACACGGGAGCTTGTGCTACTCTAAATGATTTAAATTTTGGAACTTGCGGAACCCAACAAATGTGGATTACTTCTTCAGCAACTAATCCCGGTTCAGCAATTTTTATTCAATTTGTATGGCCTTCAACAAAAGTATTAAATAAAATCAGATTTAATGTTGCTGAACAAGCTAACAGATTTTTAGGTGGTGGAACTATTCAAATTTGGAATGGTGCTAGTTGGGTTACTCATAAAACATTTACTCAATCTACTGGAGTCTGTTCTTATGAAGTTAGTTTTAACAATGTGGCTACTACACAACTTAGAATCATTGACATTGTAGTTATAGGTTCTCAATCTTCTAATGTCAATTTCCGTGAAATTGAAATATTTGGACCTGTTTATAACTATGATGCAGGAGTAACTAGTATCTCAAAATTAAATCCTTGTAATTTGAACCAAGGAGTAACAGCTACTGTTCTTAATTTTGGTAAAAAAACCATGGATAGTTTCAGATTGAATTGGAGTATCAATAATAATTTAATTAGCACACAATACATTACATCAACATTAACATCGGGACAGTCAGCAACTTATAATTTAACTTCATCTTATACCTTCAGTCCAAATACTGTATATGACATCAGAGCTTGGACAACAAATCCTCAAGGTGCCTCTTCTGATTCTGGGGTAAGCAATGATTTGTTCTTTTATAAATTTGAATCTCTCGGAACCCCATCCGATCCTCTCATTTTAAGTACTAAACAATGTGGACAGGGCAAGGTTAATTTTTCTGGTGTACCTGCAAGTAATTCTGACTCCATCATGTGGTTTGATCAATCCTCAGGAGGAAATTTATTGGCTGTAGGACGTAAAGCTACAGGACCTTTCATTACTGGTGACAAAACATTTTATGCTTCTAGTTCAAAAATTGCTAGTATCAATTCCTATTTTAATTTCGGTGGGTCAACAGCAGTTAGTGTTACTCAAGCGAATGAATATGGTACCATGTTCAATGTAACTGCTGTTAAAGATTTCAGGTTGGATAGTTTAAGATTAAGATTGAATTATGCAACTCCTACTAACATGGGATATCAATTGTATTACAGAGTAGGAACTTATGCTGGATTTCAAACAAATGCCTCAGCTTGGACAAAAGTAAACGAAGGTGTTGCAAACTTTATCAATATTTCAGGAACAAACTATGCTAGAGTATCTGCAAAAAATTTATACTTGTTTGCAGGTCAAACATATAGTTTTTACATGACAACAGATTTAAGTTTAGGTGCTGGAAATTCTTTCTTTAACACATTGTCTGCTCCTACAACAAGCAATGAGGATTTATCTTTATTAACCAATGGAAGTATTATATTAGGAAAGTTTGGTTCTACTTCTGTAACAGCCAATTATTTACCTGATGTTACTTTTATTTACAAAAAACAATGTTATAGTAGCACCCGTTTGCCTTATGCTGTTACCGTTAAACCTCGTCCTATTGGAGCAACTGCCATTGCAGGAACTCCATTTAAAGGTCAATTTAAACTTGGAAATTTAGCTGACCCTGATGTATTAGAAGTTGGCAAAACCAATGTGTATGAAATTACTCCTCCTACTGGCTATACTAATCCTAATCATACTATCACCTGGACTATAACCAGTGTAAGTGCAAGAACAAGAAACAATGTATTAGTCCCTGCTACCGAATACACTGTATCTGACCCTACACCTACCAGCAACGGTAAATTGACTTTCATTCCTAAATCAGCTTACTTAGATAGTTTCATTACTTTTTCTGTTACTTTCATTGATTTAGGACCTCATTTCTGCGACTCTACTGTGACAAGAACAGTGTATGTTGCCCCTACTCCTAAAACCAGTTTCAAACCACAAGCAGTAGCTTGTGCTAAAAACGATGTTGTATTTGACAACACTACAACCATACATTCTGGAACTGTAAGATACATGTGGTATTTTGGGGATGGAGATAGTTCAGATTTCATCAGTCCAATTCATGTATATGATACTTCTGGTATTTTCAATGTAAGATTAAGAGCTATCAGTGATAAATGGAATGTCATTAAAGATTCCATCATTACAATAACAGTTGGTGAAGTTCCTAAAGTAAAATTCAGTTTGGTAAACCGTTGTATTGGAACCCCAATTACATTTAACAACCAAACAACCATTACAAGCGGAACCTTAAACTATTTATGGAAATTTGGCGATGGCACGACTCAAACTAGCACCAACAACAATCCATTTACAAAATCATACAGCCAAGCAGGTATTTATTATGTTACGCTTTATGCCTCTTCTGCAAATGGTTGTACAGATTCATTCAGTAAAAATGCTTATCAATTCACTAAACCAGTTGCTAATTTCTCATTATTAGAGGGAGCTTGTATCAATAAGCCATTTAAGTTTGTAAACAGTTCTACAATTGCTTTAGGTGATTTTGGAAATACTTGGAATTTTGATGATGGTGGAGCAATTGCAACAGATGAAAATCCAACATATACTTTCTCAACTCCAGGTTTAAAAGATGTTGTATTAAAAAATACTTCAGAATTCAATTGTATAGACTCTATCATTAAACAAATTGATGTTAAAGTAGCTCCTGAAACAGACTTTACTTTCCCATTTGCTTGCGAAAGAACTCCAACTCCATTCACTAATACTACCGACTTAAAGGGTGAAAACCTAAGTGGTTATAAATGGGATTTTGGACAAGGTAGTCCAGTTACCATTGCAAGCCCTACAGTTTCATGGACATCGCTAGGCAACAGAAATGTTAAATTAACTACTACACTAACTAATGGATGTAGTTCTGAAATGGTAAAAACCATCAATGTGGGTGTTCAACCATTAGTAGATTTTGAATTAGAAAATAAATGTGTTGGCGAAGAAGCTACATTTACCAATTTAACTACTCATCGTTTTGGAAACATTACTTACGAGTGGGTATTTGGTGATGGCAACAAATCAACTCAACAATCTCCTAAATACACTTATGCTAATGCTCAAACATTCTTTGTAAAATTGAAAGCAAGTGTTGAAAATGGATGTACTGATTCAACAGTAAAAAGCATCAATATTTCTCCATTGCCAACTACTTGTGATTTCAACTTCGCAAGAACTTACAATGTAAACTCAAAAAGTTTCACCTTCACTCCTACTGGTGGCTCTATGAGTGGAATCAATTACACTTGGTTAATGGGCGATGGAAACAAAGTAAATACAACAGGCACAGGCACTGTATATACATACGACAACACCATTAAATATTGTGTAACCATGATTGCATCAAATCAAGCAGATTGTGAATGTAGTATCACCAAATGTTTAGATGCATTTACAAATACTCAAGACATTTCATTGTCTAATTACAGTATTTACCCTAATCCATCTAACGGTGTGTTCAACATTAGAAGTAAATCAACTAATAACCCTATCACAGTAGAAATATACAATGTATTAGGTGAAGTGATCAACACTTTCCGTTTTGATAATACCACAGAAGCTAGCATTGATTTAAGTGCTAACAACAATGGAATGTACATGATTAAAATCATGGATGGCAATCAAGTATATACTGGAAAAGTAAACATCTTAAAGTAAGATAAAATCATCATCTTTTAAAAAAGGTCTGAGTTTTCCTCAGACCTTTTTTTTGTGGGTTTATTGTTATTGGTTAATGGTTATTGGTTAATGGTTGAATTGTTAATTGTTAATGGTTAATTGTTGAATTGTTATTGGTTAATTGTTGAATTGTTAATGGTTAATTGTTGAATTGTTAATGGTTATTGGTTAATGGTTAATTGTGATTGGTTAATGGTTATTGGTTAATGGTTGTTAGTTAATGGTTATTAGTTAATTGTTATTAGTTAATGGTTAATTGTTATTGGTTAATTGTTAATGGGTAATGGGTAATGGTTATTGGTTAATGGTTAATTGTTATTGGTTAATTGTTAATGGGTAATGGGTAATGGTTATTGGTTAATGGTTATTGGTTTTTGGTTAATTGTTAATGGGTAATTGTTATTGGTTATTGGTTAATGGTTAATTGTTGAATTGTTAATGGGTAATGGTTAATTGTTAGTGGTTAATTGTTAATGGTTAATGGTTGTTAGTTGTTATATAATGGTTCTAAAAAAAAATTAAAACTAAACTAATTACAATGAAACGAACTCCAAAATATAAATCAGTAATTATGATTTGAGTGGTTATCTACCCAACAATCAATTTCATTATGCTAATACTAGGCAAACACTTAAACGATTTACCTTTACTTCTAAGAACTCTAATATTGACCTTAATTTTAGTTCCATTCATGGTATATGTCTTACTTCCTGTTGCAAATAAGCTTTTTAAAAAATGGTTATAAATTACCTAAGATATGTTGATGCAACATCTCCTATTGTAAAATCCAAGCACTTGTTTCATCTACTGGCGTAAGCAAGCAGCCCGAGTCCGATGGCTGCCCGGCTAAGGGCAGGTGCGAAGCACGGAAGCGAAGCGGACCCAAAAGGACGAGGAATTGCTGCCCAAATAAAATGAATGAATCCCGATTTAATTTGCTTTGATTGATTCTACTGAATCATTAGTTTTAATACCGATACACCTTCTTTCTCTTTGATGACAATGGAGTACAAACCCTTGCTTAATTTGTATTCCTCAAAATCGTAAGTATTGTTATGTAAAACTACACCTTGTTTTTCTAGCACCAATTCTCCTGATGAACTGTAAATGCTTACATCAATGGTTTTTAATTGTAGCCTTTCTTTTTTAATGGTGAATTTGCCTGTATTAGGATTAGGTATAATGACCCAATTGGAATTTAAACAATAATGTATGGATTTATTTTGCAAGGTTTGATATAAAAATCCTTGTTTATAAAACTCAATTTTGTAATGGATATCACCACAATAATCCTTAGGAATCACATCGTCAAACACATAAACGCGATGATTTAAATTCTCAATAGTATTTATGATTGTGTATTGGCCATTTTCTCCAAATTTTCTGTAAATGATTGCATAATCGGCTTGTTCTGGCGACAAAAACCAACCTTGCACCATGTTCCCATGTAATTGTAGTTCCATTGCCATTGCATCTACTAATAAAGGGGTGTAATTAAACTGTGGATTGATTGGAAAATGTGTTTTATTGCAATTGCATTTCACACTTCCAAACACTTTCACCGTGTCTGACAAGGTATTTTTAGTAAACACACGTGTAGAATTAATTAATCGGTTAGTGGAATGAGCAAAAAACTTGATTGAATCAGTAAAGTAAATCCTCTCCCCTACATCGTATTGATTGTTTCGATTGGAGTCGAAATAAAAACTGATGTACAAGTTCCCTGTATCGTTTCCATTGTTGGCAAATAAAAAATTATTAGCTATTAACGAATCTACAACATAAATGTTTCCTAATGTGGTATCTTTTACTACTTTCATTTCCCCATTTAAAAAACTGATGTTGGGTTTTCGCACAGGCATGTTAGTGATTTCATAACTGTTTTGCACTTGACTGTTACAATTGATGGATTTACACCAAGTGTTGTAAGTTGATCGTGTTTGTACTTCAAAAAATGGTGAAGCACCACAAGGAATATCGCTTGGCGAATAAATATTAAACGTAACAATACTGCTGTCGTTAGCAGGTATATTATCAGATACCCAAGTCAGTATTTGCCTATCTCCCATAGTTGAAATATTAGGTACAGTATCTGAAAATGGACTTCTTAAAAATCTAACACTGTTTGCTTGATACAACACACCACTTGGCAATGTTACATACAGATAATCCGTATTGCTAGAGCTTGAAAATTGCAAATTTTTAATTTTTACACTCACTTCTATTCCTTTATCACAAGGCTTAATCTCAGAAACACTGTTAGTAGAAAAATACAATTTACGCGATGGGGCTCCAGTAATATCAACAATAGACAACTTGATATCTGGGCTCTGAACCACACCACAACTGTTGGTATTGTATGCTAAGAACTTAATATTACTACCCGATACAAAATCACAATTGACAACTGCTTTGAATTTCAACTTGTACTCATTGTTAGGTGCAGATGCATAAGGAGCAAGTCCATTGGATTTAAACACATTGTTGCTGTCTGCTACAAAATATCTATACACTCCTGAGCTGGCATTTACAGGGCTAATTTGTGCGTATGTTCCCGAATTTGTATAATGAAAATACGAACTATTAGGCACTATGTTAATTCCAACACCAAAATCAGGAAATTGAACCTCTAAATAATTTTTAAATGTATATGCAGTTTGTTTTTCAGAAACACTTAATTCATACTCAACAGTATCGCACATATCAATGCTAGCTGTAGGTTGATTAATAAATTCTATTTTAACATCGGATGTAGCAGAATTTAAATACACAGTACTGCTGTCATTCTTACAACTTGCATTTGATAAACTAGTAGGATAACCCTGGCAATTCCAACCAGTGTATATTTTCATTGAATCATTTCTGCAAGCATTTTGAGAGGTAAAAACTCTGTATGTTGCATTTCCACCATTCTTAAGCACATTGCCCACCCTGTATATGCCAGTTGATTGAACGAGTTTAGAGTTTGTAGTTAAATTGTAAATGCTATCTATTACAATCAATCCTGATTTGGAATAGCCAGCCAACCAACTATTTGCCCCATCAGAAATGTTGCTGTTATTTTGCAATTTTATATCCCATGAAACTAATTTATTTTCGCTAATTTTACTTACTGCTCCATAGTTAGATACATCCAATGATGGGGCATTAAATACAGTGGTTCCACTTCCATAATTTTTAATGATGTTCCAAGCTGATGAGCCAGGGTAAGCATCTGTTGTTTTATTGTTAGGCCTACTAGCCCATGAATTAATGCTTTTGAATTCGTAATCACTTGGCCTTTGCAATGGAGTCGTATTTGGGGTATTACATCCAGGCTTTAAATACACTTGCATGTGGGCATAAAAACCCCCTCTAGATGGCACTATGCTGCCACCTTCGGGTGTAAAATATTTCCCAATATCATACATTTTGTAACTGGAAGAAGAATATGCTGGTGTAACAGACCAACGGTATATGGAATTAGCATTCCCAACTTTTGTTCCATTGCTGAAATACAAATTAGCTGAATCAATACTATAACCTGTAGGTATCATTACTTTTAAACTATCCCAATAGCCATACGTTCTATATTCATAAGGAAAATGAATGCTTCCATTGTAATTGTTACAACATTCTCCTATGGATAAATAAGCTCTGTAATAAGCAATGTATGAATTACACCCATTGAATGTGAAATTATCTGGATTGTAAACTGTATAGTAATTAGTTACTGTTTTTAGCAAGGCATTGTAATCATCGCAGCGGTATTTAGCTGTATCGCTTGTAGGATTTGCGTAAGGAGACACATACACTTTATTGACAATGCTATTAGACAAATCGTTGCCATAATTGATTGCGTCTTTATTAAACACATACAAAGCCTCTAATACAAACGAATCGCCATGTCCAAAATTATATGAGCCTGGATAACCGGATACTGTATTTGAAAAATCCCATTTAAAAGTCCTGCTTACCCCCGAATTAGTGATAGAGACAGGCAAATTAGAAACAGTAAAACTTGAATTGGATGAAGAATCTTTGATGTTTATTTTTGAAGAAATTTCAGTGGTCAAATAACCGATAGAAGGTATTGTAGATTCTGCATAACCATGGCTAAATACCGCTGGGCTCTGACTTCCTCTTGTTATTGTCCCTTTTAAAATGAGTTTAAATGTATCTAAAGCTACTACTTTATTTAATTGAATTTTTGTTCTATCCAACGAGCCGCTGGCATCTGGCAGACCATCTTGATTGTTATCAGGCACTCCCAAAGTTATTCTTTCTACTCCCGAAAAATAAGGACTAACACCACCTCTAGGGCAAGGGCTAGGGCAATGTTTTGTAATGGTGTAAGTTTTAGTACAACCAAATGGTTCTTTACACATGGTACAATTTGCATCTCTGTAATCAAACACATCAAAATAAATGTTTTCATTATTAGCTGAACTACCTGAACAATCCAATACAAACTTAGGAAGAATAAAATAATTAGTACGGTTTGTTGCAATCCCAACAGGAGATGCATTGTATTTATAAAAAGCTTTTAACGTATTGGTACTTGCATCCCAATACACTGAGTCCGCATTGTCTGTAGAAGCATCACTTAGTCTTCTTAGTTGTAAATCCGAGTTGTTACCTGACCACACCATACCACTTGGCATGTTCATTTCCAACACCATAAAGCCGTTGTTATTGTACCTGAAATTGGTATAGGCATTTGGGTCGAGACCAAAGTTAAATACCGCAGTATCTCCATTATTTAGGTCGGTTGGTCCATCTACAAATGGCAGAAAACGATTGGCTTCGTGCATGATGACAGTTCTGGGTATGCTGTATGACGAATTCAAGCAATTGTTTTTATATTCCATGTAGAAATTACAAGATTTCTCTCTTGATCCACATACACTGTTATCGATGCAAGGATTGTAAAATGGGATTTCAAAAAACAAAGTATCTCCAGCATTGAGCGTTAAATATTCAAAATTCAACAACCTTGGCGGTGTGCTTACTGGCCAAAAACTGCGAGTATATGGAAATGAAGTAACTCCTGTAGTATGTATTCTTGAAAAAGTACCATTAGCTCCAAGCTTCACTTTGGATTTAGATGAATCAAAAAAACTAATGGGAGTTCCACCCAGCACAAAATAGTCGTTGTAAGATGAATTCACATCAAATTTAATTTGTCGAGCCATGCCTGTGCCAATGTTAACCAACCTAACAGTCAAAGTATCCCAATTGCCTTTACAGCCGTATTTAAAAGAAAACAGCGACTTTAAATTTGGCACTGTTACTTGAGTTTGTACAGATGCATTTTGATAACTTTCAACACAAAATAACTGATTAAAACAACCTCTGAATACTGATATTTTACTGCTTCCTGAACTGGTAAAACACGAATTGACGGTGTAAGTCTCCTCTATCAATATGCTGTCATTGGGATACAAATTATTGTTTCGCAATGTTTTTACATGAGTAATCAAAATTGAGTCACCACTTACTGTTGGTGTATAAGGTACTCCATCTATCTTAAGCGAAACAAACGATGTAAAATCTTGATAAGCGATTTTTAACACAAATGTATCTGAATTGGCTTCAGCACTGTTGTTTATTATTTTCCATTTTCTGGAATACTGTGTCCCTACTATGGCATTTGGGTTATTTACTGATCCAACAGCAGATAATACCAACGAAGGAGTGTAAACCACCGAGGTTAAATCTACCCCTGATTTTAATATGGGTGAGCCTGTAGCTCCTGAGTATGTAAGTTTAAGTTTTTGTTTCACACCATTGGCGGAGATGTTGACTTGACATGCTGCTCTTATCAAAAATTTGATTCTGACAACCTCATTGTCTAACATGTCATTGATATTGAAAGTGATGATGCCATTGTTTACAGTGTATGAGGCAATGGCCGAATTGGAGATTAATGAAGTAAAATGAACACCAGAAGGAAGAGTATCTAACAAAGTTACCGAAGTAATGGTAGCTCCAGTTCCATTCCTGATTACCAATGTCATGGTATCTGAATTCCCACATTTTATCAGGCTAGTTTCAACTAATTTGGTTGAATCACCAACTATCACTTGGGCATTTAAGCCAGTAAACAAAGTGAATAATATCAGGGCTAAAATCTTATAAAAGATTTTCATTTTTTTACAAAGGTCGTATTTTTTTATGTATATACCCAATTACCATGCCAAAAATTGGAGTTCATTTATCATAAAATAGTGGATTTTATATACATAAATAGATAATTTATATTAGAATTAGGGCGCCTAACCCTCGCCTTCCGGGTTCCGTGCTTCACTTTGTTGCGCACCTGCTCCTGATGGAGCAGCCTCCAGTCTCGGGGCGCAACGACAATTTCAACTGTAAAAAATGAAATAAAAATACCGTTTCACTTGAAAATATTGAAAAAATAGGCATTGGATTAAATTGCATTCCTAACGAGTTTTTTAATTATGTTCCCGACAAAAAAAGTCTTGGACCTGATTATGTCTTACATGAAATAAAAAAAGAAAGTTCGCCTTTGGTATTGCAAGACATATTACAACGCATGAACATGAAAGAATTGATAGAAAAAACCAATTACATCATGAATGAAAATGCGAATAAAAAAACAAGTAGTAAATTGAATTTGAACAAAATACCTAAAAAAAATATTAAAAATTATTCAATAAATTTATATTTGTAAAAATTTACGATTCAAAACTTCGCTTATAAAACACAATTTAAAGTAATAGGCGAGATTTTGTTTCGAATTTACGCTAGTTATGTGTAATGCTAAGTGAAAAACCAATGAAAAAAAATAAAATCATACTGACATTAATTTTTGTCCTAAACTTTTTTGTTGCATTTACTCATAAGGACAGAATTGAACGACCAAAAAACTATCAATTTGTTTTTCAAAATCAGGACACAATAAAGCTAAGCAACCCGAGCGACTCTTTATTAAAATCGTATAGTGACGACATTGTAAATGGAAAAAGACAATTAAAAAGTGCCGAATTATTGTTTTCGACTAGCGAAAAAATGACTTTTACAAATGACGGTAAGAATTGGACGGAGATAACAATTGCGGACGGCAAAAAAATGATTTCAATTCCTGACACGACAATTATAAAGATTTCGGAAATTCATTTTGAGACAGTTGCATTATTATGGAATGGAAATGACAAACAGGCTTTTAGTGCAAGTTATTTTTACATTCGTTTTGACATTGGAAAAGAAAAAGCTTTTGACAAATATCCAGAGTTGATTTTAAGTTTTTCAGGACTAAAATTTTTCAAATCAATTATTTGGCGACAAATCAGCGAAAACTCAAAACAAAGGACAGACTTTTAAAAAGCACTACACATAACAAAACCTACCCGAAAGGCGGAATTTCTGTTTGTATTTGGATAAATTGTATTTATTTTATAGTTTTACATCTTATTACAATTGTTGCTCCTGTCCCACCCTTCGGGTAGCTGCAGACCGTTAGCACCAATTTTAGGACGACATCAACTGAATGACAGAAAGACCAAACATATTAGTAGTTTGTGGACGAAATAAAAAGCGTAGCAGGACAGCGGAATACATTTTTAAAAATGACGAACGTTTCAATATTCGTTCTGCTGGACTAAGTCCAAAAAGTGACAGGAAAATTTCAGAAAATGATTTGAATTGGGCGGACTTAGTTTTTGTAATGGAAACTGGACAACGAGCAAAAATATGGGGACATTACAGACACTTAGAATTGCCAACAATCGAAGTTCTTAATATTCCAGACGACTATGAATTTATGAACGAGGAACTTGTTGAGATGCTTTCTGACCGAATTAACGACACATTAAAAATTGTTTACAAAATATAGAATAGTTTGACTGCAAAGAATAGTATAATGGAGCGTAAATTTGATTTTTTCAAGACGACAATGCCAGAAAGTAGAAAGGCTGACTTCTACTTAGGTTGCCTTGATGGCTCTGTATTTATCGACTTTAATTACACGACAAGAAATCATATCAACTTGTGCAGAATTTCCTTTGACGGTTATGGTTGCTGCGACATTGAAAATGCAAAACACCTAGATGACCAGTTATCAAAAGACTTCATAAACGAAATTAGTAGAGATAACCTAGGCCAAGATAAAATCACAAAATTGGTTCTTGAATTAGTCCGACTGAATAAAGACAAGATTTGGAATGACGCACTTGAAGAATATAAATTAATTGACGAGAAATGATAAAAACTGGTGCTAACATGGGTAACTGTTGCACAACTATCCAAAAAATAAAATAAAATAGAAAATTTGGAAAAAGTTGAGTTAAATAGAAGC
>CAYVDH010000046.1:0-20563 GCA_964450355.1 uncultured Flavobacteriaceae bacterium | reverse complement strand
TTATTAATCACTAATAAAGGTATAAAATACAATTTAACTTATAGACTTACTTTAGGTTCAATATTGTTTGTTACGTTTTTTTCTATAATAATCACTTTGGGGCAATCCATGATGATATTAGCAGTTCCTACTTTGTTTATTTTAATTTATTTTCAAAGTTTTAATTCAAAATCAAAAATTGAACTCTTAAAACTAAATTATTTTCCATTCTTAATTTTTTTGTTGATTGCCATTCTAATCGCTTTTATTAACATTCAAGGGGTTGATTTTAATGGCATGAAAGTGCCAATCAACGACCAATCCTATTATGTATCGATTGTTAATTCTATTGAACACACAAATCAAGAATCTTCCATATCCTATTTAAAAGATTATTACCATTATGAAAAATACAATTTACCATATCATTATTATGAATATTGGTTATCAATTTTTGTAAGATTTGTTACTCATTGGAATAACCATTTAATATTGAATGGAATAGTAACAGGATTTAGTTTACTATTGATTTTTTTAAATTGTTATAATCTTCTTAAATCATTCATGAATCAACAGCTGTATTTAATTATTATTAGTTCAATTGTGTTTATGTTCCTCAGAGGATTAGTTCATTACATTCCAAATGTTGGCCAAAGTTTTAGTCAAGCAACAGATTCTATTTTTTTTGATGGAAATCAAAAGTTAATATATGTTTTGCCTTTTTTCTTATTAGCTTTAAATGAATTTTTAAAATCAAATCAAACCAATGGGTTGCTTATTTTTCTTTTAATTCCAGTAGTAAATATTGTATTTCTACCATCCATCATTGGTGGAATATGTTTGTTTTTAGCTTATCAGTTGTTAATCCATTTTAAACAAATTAAATCCACTTTAATAAACTATAAACACGTCATAATTGCAATAATTTTATTTGTTTTTACACTATTATTTTACTTCAAATTTATAGCATTAAACCTCAGAAATACCAGCATAGTTAGTAGTCTTGGTGGAATATTTTATAACATGCTTGATAATGGTTTAAAATGGTTGATTATAAATTCTGTTTTATTTACAATCATTCTGTTTTTTGCTTATAAATACAGAAAATTTAATATACAATTTTCTGTATTTATCCTTTTATTGTGTTTTACTTTTTCAGGTTTGTTTGGTTTTGCATTAACCGATACCAATCAAAATGCGTGGCAGATATATGCAACCATTTCACGTTTTACAACCATAGGATTTTATATTTATTTACTTTATGTACTCAAAAATCATTACAAAGTACAAACATTTGCTCTGTATTCACTTATAGCATTAAGTTCTTTTATGTTCGTTGAAAATTATAAATTAATAAACCACTTACCACTTAGTAAAATTTCTTCATACACTACTGAATACATTACTCAAATTTCTAAACACCAATTTCAAAACAAAGTGGGAATTAAAATAGTCAATCCTGAAACTAGACCAAACCTTCAAAGAAATCCAGTGTATGCTGGAATTTGTAACTATTTAGCGTTAACAGAGAATGCTATTTCTACAGTCATAATCAATACAGATGAATTACTTCCAAATAGAACAATTGAAAACGATTCAAATTATCTGAATATCGATGATTATAAAAACAACCAATTAGCTGATGAAATTTTTGTGTCTCCTTTTTTTATTTTTTGTAATTTTAAAAATCATGTAATTTCTAAACAAGAAATGGAAACTAAACAAGAGCAATTTGTCAATCATTATCATCCCGAGTTTTGTGTTGTTGAGAAAGGAAAATCATTACCCAATTTTCTTAAAAATAAAATCATTAAATCTTATTTTGACAAAGGAACTAACGAAACTTTTTACATACTCTCTAAATAACTTTTTATTATGTGTGGCATTCTTTCATACTACCAAAAAAATCCATTAAACTTAACTACATTAAATCAATCGTTAAAATCTCTTCAATCTATTAAACACAGAGGTCCTGATGGCGAAGGTGTATTGTTATTAAATACTTATAATGGCAATTATCAATATTTAAATACTAAAGATACTCCAAATGGGATAGAGTACGGAATAGATATTAATCAATTAAATATTCAGGATTACAACATGATTCTTGGACACAGACGCTTATCCATTATAGATTTAAGTGTAAGTGGACACCAGCCCTTGATTGATCAAGATTCTAAATGCATCATAGTTTTTAATGGTGAAATATACAACTACATTGAACTGAAAGAAGAATTGATTCAGTTGGGTCATGATTTTAAAACCAATACCGATACTGAAGTGATCACCAAAGCATATAAACAATGGGGAACAAATTGCTTAAATAAATTCAATGGAATGTGGTCATTTGTTTTATTTGATATAAATGAAAAATCTTTATTTATTTCTCGCGATCGTTTTGGAATTAAACCAATGAATTACCATGTATTTTCTGATTCTTCATGGGTTATTTTTTCTGAAGAAAAACAATTGTTTGAGTTCAATCAATACCATAAAGATATCAATCATTACAGAGTTGCTCAACTTATGGATAATCAAATTACAGGTACTGTTGAGAATGATACATTTTATAAAGACATTTTTCAATTGAGCAAATCATGTTTCATTAAAAATAAAATTGAAAGTTTTAATTTCAATAATCCTCAAAATTATTACAAGGTAGAAACTGAAAATTTTTTATATCATTATAATGCAAAAGAAAAAGCAATAAATGAATTTAATAAAAAGTTTAATCATGCTTTATTGCTAACTCTAAGGTCTGATGTTCCGGTTGGTCTTGGTTTTTCTGGTGGAATAGATTCATCAAGAATAGTGTATGAGTGCTATCAACATTTTCAAAAACCAGATACATTCTCGGCAGTATTTCCAAGTAAAAAAGAAGATGAAAGTAAATACATAGAAATTGTAAAAAATCATTTAGAATTAAAATCTAATTATTGTTATCCTGAAAAGGAATACAACAAAGATGAATTCAAAAAACTTACCTTCCATTTAGATGCTCCAGTTCCTTCTTCATCTTATTTTGCAGAGTGGTGTGTTTCTAAATTAGTAAAATCTAAAAACATCAAAGTTTTATTGGTAGGACAAGGAGCAGACGAAGTTTATGCAGGATATCACCACCATGCTTATAGGTATTTTAGGTCCTTGATTTTTCGAGGAAAATGGAATACATTTAAAAAAGAAATGAAAGCCTACTGCCAACTTAAAAGTGTTGAAACAAAATTTTTAAATCAATTAATTTGGGCTGAAATAAAATTAGTAATTAAAATTAAATTATTGGGAAAGAAAGACATGAATTCGAAATGGTATTCAAGTTTTTCACTATCCAATTTTTTGAAAGACGAGCTGTTATTTTTTCAAATACCCTTTTATTTGAGAGCGAATGATAGAATAGGAATGGCTTTTAATTTTGAATCAAGATACCCATTTTTAGATCATCAACTAGTGAATTTTGGTTTTCAATGTGCAGATGATTTAAAAATAAATAATGGATGGCAAAAATGGATAATAAGAGAATCTAATACTCATGCACCAGATTCAATAAAATGGAGAAAAGACAAAGTTGGATATGTAATGCCGCAATTTGAAATTAGCGATGAAGAAAATGAAAAAAATAAAGAAATTTTAATGAATAAATTTGGAAAATATTCCAATGATAAATTCTTAAATTATTCAATATGTGAATGGCTTAAAATTAATTTTTAAAAAACAATATAATACAAGAATGAGAAACTCAAAAATGGTTCAGTACTACTACCTTGGTAAAGGAAGTATCTCAAATTTAAAAGATTTATTAAACAAAAAAAAAGAAGGTAATAACCAAACTTTTGTTGTTGTAGTCATCGATCACTTTTTTAAAGACAAAGGCATTTTAGATTTAACTTATTTATCTGCCGAAGATTTAATCATTTATGCAGATACAACTCATGAACCTAAAACAAGTTATGTAGATGAATTAGTAAATTTAGTAAAACAAAAAAACAAATTACCAGTAGCTATTGTTGGTATAGGGGGCGGAAGTGCATTAGACATAGCCAAAGCTATTTCAGTATTACTAACAAACGATGGAAACTCAGAAAATTATCAAGGTTGGGACTTGGTAAAAAATCCACCAATTTATAAAATTGGAATACCTACCATTGCTGGGACTGGAGCTGAATTTACAAGAACTGCAGTTTTAACTGGGCCAACAAAAAAACTTGGAATAAATTCAGATTACAGCGTTTTTGATCAAGTCATTTTAGATGCTGATTTACTTGTTACAGTTCCTAAACATCAATTTGTATATACTGCTATGGATTGTTATGTTCATAATGCCGAATCATTATTAGGAAGAATAAATGACGCAATGACCATAGCCTTAGCTGAAAAATCCAGCAAAATGATTGAAGATATTTTTTTAGGTGAAATGGATTTAGAAAAATTATTGGTTGCATCTTCAATGGGTGGATTAGCAGTTGCTAACTCAAGTGTTGGTATCTGTCACCCACTTTCCTATGGCTTAAGTATTGAACTTGATTTACACCATGGTTTTGCAATTTGTGTGGCTTTTAATCAGTTAGAAGAATACTATCCACAAGTAAAAACATTTAAAGAAATATTAAAAAAATATGACATTAATTTGCCAAAAATTATCACAGAAGACATTACAGACGAACAATTGTATAGAATGGCAGAAGCAACACTTAAAAATGAAAATCCTCTATCCAATGCTTTTGGTCCAGATTGGAAAAATGTTTTTTCTAAAGAAAAAGTAATCGAATTATTAAGAAAAATGTAATTATGCCAGGATACGAATTAATAGGAAAAGAAGAACAAGAAAATTTAATGGATATATTCAATACCAGCAATGGTGTTTTATTTCCACATGGCTTTGATGCTCTAAGAAATAACAGGTATCGAGTTAGAGAATTTGAAAAGAAATTTGCTGAAAAATTAGAAGTTAAATATGCCCAAGCAGTAACCTCTGGTACAGTTGCTCAAATTGTTGCCATGTTAGCTTTAGGAATTAAACCGGGTGATGAAGTTATTACTCAAGCTTTTACTTTTGTTGCAACTGTAGAAACCATTATAGCAATAGGTGCAACACCAGTTATTGTTGATGTAGATGAGACATACAACATGGATCCCGATGAGCTTAAAAAAGCCATTAATAGCAAAACCAAATTAATTATTCCTGTACACATGCTTGGTAACACAGCTAAAATGGAAGAAATTTTAGAAATTGCTTCTCAACACAACATTCCAGTATTAGAAGATAGCTGCGAAGCCCTAGGTGCTAAATACAATAACAAATGGGCAGGTACATTGGCAGATGTAGGAATTTATAGTCTTGATTTTGGTAAAACAATTACTACAGGAGAAGGGGGCATGATAGTGACTAACAACGAAAATATTTATAAATTTTGTAAAGAATACCATGACCATGGTCATGAAAATAATCCTAATTTACCAAGAGGTAGAGATACCAGAACCATAGTTGGATTAAACTATAGAATGAATGAAATGCAAGGTGCTGTAGGCATGGCACAACTTGAAAAATTGGATTATATAGTCGCTCAAAATAGAAAAAATAAAACTCATTTAAAATCAAACATTATTTCTGACAAAATTGTGTTTAGAGAATTAACAAGTCAAGATGGTGATTTAGCAGATACATTGATATTTAATTTTCAAAATTCCGAATTAGCCAATCAATTTGTTCAAGCATTAAAACCACATGCATTAGGAACTAAAAACATACCCGATGCTATAGATTGGCATTTTTCTGGTACTTGGAATCACATGTTTAATGATGTACCTGCATATAAAAATTCATGGACAACGGAATGGAAAAAAACCGCAGACTTATTATACCGTTCTGTGGCTTTACCTATCAATGTAAAATCTACTACTGAACAGTTAGACCATCAAATTCATATCATCAATCAAATTTTAAATCAATTATAATAAAATTGGTAGTAGCCATTGTAACTGCTCGAAAAAATTCAAAAGGATTGCCTGGTAAAAACACCATGATGCTAGGCAATATGTCTTTGATTGAACATTCAATTATGGCTGCTAATAATGCCAATGAAATAGATGAAATAATACTCAGCACCGATATTGAAGAAATCATAGAAGAACTGAAAAACAAATACAGCAAATTAAATGTACCTTACATCAGACCAGAACACTTATGTCAAGACGATTCAACCCATGTAGATGTAATGAATGATTTAATTCAATATTTTGAAAAAAACAATAAAAGAATAAGTCATTTTGTGTTGTTGCAACCCACTTCGCCATTTAGAACTTATCAAGAAATTAATGAGGGAGTTAAATTGCTTAAAAGTGGTATTGAATCCGTACTTGGAGTTTGTAAAACCATGCATCACCCTGCAGATTATATCTATTTAGACTACAACAAAAAGATAAAAAATGTCATGCCAGATTTTAAAGGAAAAAGAAGACAAGAATTCCCTGAAATTTATTTCAATAATGGAGCTTTTTATGGATGCAGTGTCAATTTTTTTAAAAAAAATCAAATGTTTTATGATGAAAACAGTCAGTTATTAATCATGAACGAAAATACATTGATAGACATAGACACTGAATTAGATATGAAATTTGCAAAATCAATCATTGAATGAAACCATACATAGAAATTAACGGAAGAAAAATTGGATACGATTACGACCCAATTGTTATTGCTGAAATTGGAATTAATCACGAAGGCTCTTTGGAAACAGCAAAACAAATGGTAGATGCTGCATACCAAGCAGGAGCAGAGATCATTAAACACCAAACTCATATTGTAGAAGACGAAATGGCAGGTGCCGCCAAACTTACAATTCCTGGAAATGCAGATGTTTCTATTTATGAAATCATGGAACGATGTGCTTTAAATGAAGAAGAAGAATTTGAATTAATGAACTATGTGAAATCAAAAAACATGATTTTTATTAGTACACCATTTTCTAGAGCTGCTGCAGATAGATTAAAGAAATTTGATATCCCTGCTTATAAAATAGGAAGCGGTGAGTGTAATAATTACCCTTTACTTGAACACATTTGCTCTTTCGGAAAGCCTATCATTTTAAGTACAGGGATGAATACCATTGAAAGCATTTCAAAAGCTGTTGAAATTTTCAGAAAAAATAAAACACCTTACGCTTTACTTCATTGTACCAATGTGTATCCAACTCCACCTAACATTGTTAGATTAGGAGCAATGACTGAATTAGAAAATCATTTTCCAGATGCTGTTGTTGGATTATCTGATCATACTACAGATAATTATGCATGTTTAGGTGCTGTAGCACTTGGAGCTTCGATTTTAGAAAGACATTTTACAGATAGTATGGAAAGACCAGGACCAGACATCATTTGTTCTATGGATGGCAAAGCAATGAAAGAATTAATACATGGATCAAAAATATTAAAATTAGAAAGAGGTGGAAACAAGGGTCCTGTTAAAGAAGAACAACCAACTATTGCTTTTGCTTTTGCTACCGTAGTAGCAATAAAAGATATACAACAAGGTGAAGCTTTTACAAAAGAAAATATTTGGGTGAAGAGACCCGGAACAGGTGAGATTTTAGCAGAAAAATATGAAACTATTTTGAATAAGAAATCAACTCAATTCATAGCTTCAGATACACAAATCAAATGGTCATTTATAGATGAGTAAAAAAATTGTTTTTTTAACTGGTACCAGAGCTGATTTTGGTAAACTTAAATCGCTTATAGAAGTGGTAATTAAAGAGCCAGAATTAGAAGCTCATATTTTTGCTACTGGCATGCACATGAATTCTAAATATGGTAAAACAGTAGATGAAATTAGAAAATGTGGATATACCAATATATTTAGCTACATCAATCATCATGATTATGACAGCATGGACACCATATTAGCTAAAACAATTGATGGATTTTCAGGTTATGTTAAAGAATTAAATCCTGATTTAATAGTAATACATGGTGATAGAGTAGAAGCCCTTGCCGGGGCCATAGTTGGGGCTTTGAATAACATATTAGTTGCCCACATAGAAGGAGGCGAAGTGTCTGGTACTATAGATGAGCTTGTAAGACATGCTGTAAGTAAAATGAGCCATGTTCATTTTGTTGCCAATTCAATTGCCAAAAACAGATTAATTCAAATGGGAGAATTACCACAAACAATATTTGAAATCGGTTCGCCAGATGTTGATGTAATGCTCTCAGATAAATTACCTTCAATAGAAAAGGTAAAAGAGTATTATGAAATTCCTTTTGATAAATATTCTGTTGTTATGTTTCATCCTGTTACTACTGAAATCGATCAAATCTTTGATCAAGCAGATAGGTTAGTAGAAGCGTTAATAGAATCAAATAAAAATTATGTCATAGTGTATCCTAACAATGACATGGGTAATGATTACATATTAAGAAGCTATAAAAAATTACAAAATAACAATAGGTTCCTTATTTTTCCATCTTTAAGATTTGAGTATTTTTTAATTTTGCTTAAATACTCTGAATTTATAATTGGTAATTCAAGTGCAGGGATAAGAGAAGCTCCTTATTACGGCATTCCCACTATCAATATTGGTACTCGACAAAATAATCGCTCCGTGACTAAAGACATCATCAATGTTGATTATTCTAAAGACGAAATTTTAAATGCTATACATCAAGCTAACAATGTAAAATTAACCCCTATTAACCATTATGGTGATGGTAAAAGCGATATTTTATTCATCAATGAATTAAAAAAAGAATTTTTTTGGAAAATATCTAAACAAAAGTTTTTTAATGATCAATTGACTGCATGAAAATTCTGTTATATAACATAGAAACAGCCTTCAATTATTTCTATTTTATATTTCTTTATTTAACCAATAACAAAAGAAATTATAAAGCATACTTATGTGGCAAAAGCATCATAGATAGACCACAAGGTAGTCACAGATTGCATCACGCTAACCACAGTGATGTATTTATAATTTGGAGATTTTATGCAAGATTAATTCAAATATTATTTAAAAAATCCAGTGTAGATATTTACATAAATAACAAGAACAACATCGCTTTGTATGACGATGCAATAAACATTGATGTAAGACTTAATTTTATTGAAAAAATGTCTGGATTACGCCCTGGTATTTTTATCAATAAAGACAAATTATTACAATATCCAGTAAATACATTAACTAAATTAAGTTTATCCATTGTTTATTTTTTTATTTGTATAGCATTAACACCTTTTGTTTTCAGTAAAAAAAGAGCATTGTTTGCTCTTTTGCAACATGAAGTATATGAACAATCTATTTTACTATTAATTTGTAACAAGTATAAAATTAAACACTTGTTTTATTCATGTATCTTTCACAAAGATTCTAATGCCTCAGCATTAATGATGATGAAAAAAGGAATTTATGTGACAAAAAATCCATCCGAAGACCCCTTGTATTTTCATAACCAAATTATTATAACCAATGAATTAGGAATATGCAATGATTATCAATGGGATGAAATAGAAGAATACAAAGAAACATTATCAGTAGATAAATACACTCAATGGCTGCCTGAACAATTTGAAAAATTATTATCAAATTCATATGATGAGGTTTCAAAAGAAATCACCATTGGATATTACTCAGGTGGCTCATGGTTAAATAAACATCTAAAGTTCAATTTAACAACATACAAGTACAATCCATATTTAGCTGAAGAAGAACTTGAAAATCATTTAATCGATTATGTATTGATAAATAAAAATATAAAACTCATAATATTTTTGCATCCTTTAGAAAAAAATCCTCAACACATAGAAACAACAAAAACTTATTATCATTCTAAATTTAAGCAAGTTAGCTACGAATTTGCAGATATTTCAAAAAATACTGGAGAAATGTTTAATCTTTGCGACACAGCAATTACAGTCTTTTCTGGAATAATGACTTATAGATTTTATCAGGGTTTAAAAGGATTATTTTACAATCCTTATTTCAATGAATTTCCTATTAAAAATAGCGTTTATGACAATGTTAGTGCTAAAAATAAAGAACAATTATTTCATCTTATAAATGAAAGTTTATTGTTGAGTAATCAAGAATTCAAAAAAACTAAACTAAATAACAAATTTCAATTAAAAAATGATTGAAGAACAATTGAAAACAGTCATCGAATGTAATCATTGTGTATTGGATACACATGATGATCCAAACATCAAATTTGACGAAAATGGAGTGTGCCATTATTGTAATAATTACAAAAAACAATACATAGATAATGCTTTAACTCCCGAAAGAAAAAAAACCATTTTAAACAATCAATTAAATGCATTTAAACAACATAAAAAAGGACAATACGATTCTATTTTAGGAGTAAGTGGAGGTGTAGATAGTACATACGCTGCTTATATTTGCAAACAATTGGGATTAAATCCCCTTTTGGTCCATTTTGACAATGGTTGGAACAGTGAATTAGCAGTTAGTAATATTGAGCAAATAACCAAAAATACAGGGTTTGATTTATATACTTACGTAGTAGATTGGCCTGAATTCAGAGACTTACAACTTTCATACATTAAAGCCTCAGTTTTAGATTGGGAAATTCCAACTGATCATGGTTTTTATGCATTGTTGTATCAATTAGCCAATAAATTTAACATTAAATACATCATTACTGGTCACAATCATCAAACTGAAGCCATTTTGCCACCAACCATGAGGCACAGTAAAATGGATGTAGCTAATATTTTAGACATTCACAATCAATTTGGAAAAGTAAAACTAAAAACATTTCCTTTATTAACTTTTTGGAAATACATTTATTACCAACAAATTAAAAAAATTGAAAGATTTAATTTATTGGAATACATCGATGAATATGATAAGGATAAAGCCAAAGAAATCATCATCAATCAAATGGGTTGGAGAGATTATGGAGGAAAGCATTACGAATCAATTTTCACTCGATTTTATCAAGGATATGTTCTTAAAGAAAAATTTGGTTTTGAAAAACGCAAAGCACATTTAGCAAATCTGATTTGCAGTGGTCAAATGAGTAAAATTGAAGCAAAATTAGAACTTGAAAAGCCATTATATGACAACAATGTTTACAAAATGGACAGGGAATTTACATTGAAAAAATTAGGTTTGTCTGAAGATGAGTTTATAAAAATCATGAACGAACCTGTTAGGTCTCACCTTGAATTTAAATCTTATTTAACAGGTTTATATCCTAAACACGAAGCTTTCATGCGTAAAGCTAAACCATTGACAAAATTGGTAAAAAAGTTAATTGGAAAGTAAAAAATTACTCATCATTTGCTTTACTTTTCCTCCTGTACCCGGAATAGGTGGAAGAAGATGGGCTAAATACTCAAAGTATTTATTAAGAAACAAGATTGATGTGAGATTGGTTACAGCCGACCTGCCACACACAAATGATTCAGAGTGGACAAATGATATTAAAGAATTAAATTCTCAAAAAAGAATTCATTATTTTAAACCAAATTACCCAACTTATTTGTTAAAAAACACATCAACTGTTATTGATAAAATTGGTTATAAACTTTCCTTGTTTTATGCTAAATGGAAAATAAAAGGAAATTATTATGATAAATCTGCATTGTGTAAAAAAGAATTATTAGCACAAGTTGTTCCATTGATTGAACAAGGTTATAATAACATCATATTAAGTGTTGGACCATTTTACTACAGTACTTTTTTAATTGAACTTAAAAATAAATTTCCACATGTTAATTTCATTTTAGATGTAAGAGACCCCTGGACTAATAATAAAATGGCTTTTGGTTATTGGACATTGCCTAATCACAGATTTTTAGTTGAAAAAACTGCTGAAAAAATGGTGTTCAAAGAATACAATAAAATCATAACTGTTGCCAATGAAATGAGCGAATATTACATCAATGAATATCATCGAAATGAAAAGGATGTTGTAACTCTGAATAATGGTTATGACCAAGAAGATTTTATTTCTAAGGATTCAATTGTAAGTTCAAATTCAATTGTATTCACTGGTACGTTGTATGAAAAAGCTATGGATAGTTTTTTGATGTTTTATAATCAACTTAGAGAACAAAACAACCATTACACTTTTCATTTTTATGGTGAAATACATCCTTCTTATTCGCCCTTTTTTAAACAATCAAAATACCTATTTTATCATGGTAAAATTCCATTGAATGAAGTGTATAATAAAATAGCTGAATCAAGTGCTTGTTTACTTTTTCTAACAGATGATATAACGTTTTCTTTTAGTACTAAATTTGTTGAATACATTTCTCAAAAAAAATCGATTTTGGTGTTTTCCAAACCCGGTAAAACTGGAGAATTCGTAGAAATAAATCAATTGGGTTTTCAAATGAACGAAAACAATTTATATGAATCTTTAAACTCACTGCATTTGCTTCAATACAATTATGATATATCACAATTTGACGTTAAAAATTTAACACTTAAATTAATTAATTTACTTCATTGAAAAACATTAAAATTGTAACTGTAGTAGGTGCACGACCACAATTCATCAAAGCAGCAGCTTTGAGTAAAGCCATTGCTAAACAAAATGAAATAAAAGAAATTGTAATTCATACTGGTCAACATTTTGACAACAACATGTCTAATGTTTTCTTTAATGAAATGCAAATTCCTACCCCTAATTATCAGTTATATGTCAATGGACTTAATCATGGTGCTATGACTGGAAGAATGATTGAAGAAATAGAAAAAATACTTCTCATTGAAAATCCTGATTGTTTATTGGTTTACGGTGATACAAATTCAACATTGGCAGGAGCAATTGCAGCTAAAAAATTAAACATCAAAATAGCTCATGTTGAAGCAGGATTAAGAAGTTTTAATACTTCCATGCCTGAAGAAATCAACAGAATTTTAACCGACAGAATTTCTGACTTTTTATTTTGTCCAACGGATACTGCTGTAAATAATTTAAAAAATGAAGGCTTTCAGAATTTTAATTGCATCATAGAAAATACTGGCGATATCATGTACGATAGCATGGTGTTATTCTCTCATTATGCCAATGAAAATGCCTCTTTTACAAATCAATTTCAAGATTTAGATTTCTTGTTGTGTACAATTCATCGAGCTGAGAATACAGATAATGAGGATAAATTAAATCAAATATTTGAAGCTTTAAACGCCTTAGCAGAATCTAATATCATCGTTTTACCATTACATCCAAGAACAAAACAAAAAATTAAAAACATCAAAATACATCCTCATATTAAATTATTGGAGCCTTTAGGTTATTTTGATATGTTGTATTTACTTAAACATTGCAAAATGGTAATTACAGATAGTGGAGGGCTACAAAAAGAAGCTTTTTTTAATCAAAAGTTTTGCATCACTTTAAGAGATGAAACTGAATGGATTGAACTTGTTGAAGATAATAAAAATAAACTGTGTGGAACTCAAATAGAAAAAATTCAATCTGCTTATCAAGAATTTTCAAATCAAGAATTTAATTTGAATAAACAATTTTATGGAAATGGTGATACAAGTCACAAAATATTAACTACATTAAAATCATATTTGTAACCAAATGAAAAACCCATTAGATAATCATCCTTATATTTTAGATTTATTAGCTTTAGATAAACAATATGACGATAGACAAGAGTTTCATAATCAATGCAAACCCTTGCTACTAAGAATGGGGAGCGATAAGGATTTTTTAAAATTAATTATCAAAAGAAATTTTGAAGATCCTGGGTTTTTAAAACAAGAATGGACTGGTTATAACATTCCATTTTTATATGTGCACGAAACCGAACATTACAATTTAAAAATTCATATTTTTCCGCCTGAAAGAGAAGGTAGAAAAAACATTGCTGCGCACTGCATTCACCATCACAACAATTACATACTTACTACCAATGCTTTTTTTGGTTCAGGTTACGAAACTTATCTTTTCGAAAAAAGTCCAAAAGTAAATAACAATACACTTGATACCCAATTAAAAATTACTAAACATTTTCATCAAAAAGATGTCAACCCTCATACAGTTGATAGTTGGGAACCTCATGTAGTATTGATTCCAGAAAAATTATCAAGTACAATGCTCATTTGGACCCCAGACAAAAAAAGAACTACAGATAATTTAAGACAAAACCCAATTTTAAAATCAATTAAAACTCCATTGAGATGGCTTATTCATAAATTAGGAATGACCCAACAATTTGGAATAGCTGAAGAAAAAACCTATCAATTTTACCCAAATCCTAATGGCAAAGGTTTTAAAGGCATTGAAGAATCAGAATATTTTGCACCTACTAAAGCGGAAAAAGGAGTTACTGTTGACCACTATTCCGCTCAAATGATCTTTGCTTTCATTCAAAGAGCTGATTTATTTGATGTAGATTTTTTTCAAAAAAATAAAATCAATATTCCTAATTATTATCATCCATTTATTGATAAAATTATTAATAGTGAAACTATAGAAGATGTGTATCACCGTACTGAAATTAATGTCCCTCAAAAAACATATTACAAAGAAGACATATTAAAAGCATCTGAATAATTTGGTTATTTTTTAATCGATATATTTTATTATTATTTTCTTCTTTATTTCAAAATCCATTTAGTAATTTAAATGGTAATTTACTTACATGAAAATCATTTATTACTCTCCTCATCCAACTCATGATATAGTGAGTGATGTTGGATATGCTACCCATCAAAGAGAAGTGATTAACGCACTCAAACAACTTGGTCATACTGTAATTCCTGTCGTGTTGGGAGGTACAGAAAAATCAAATCTTTCACAAGCCGGTATCCCTGCTGCCAAAAACAGTTTTAAAACTAAAATAAAAAAACTAATCCCTAAATTCATTTGGACTTCTCTCAAAGATTTTAAACTCATACAGCACGATAAATTAGCTGCAAAGGAACTTAAAAAAGCCATTGTGCTCCATCAACCCGATTTAATATACGAACGCTCAGAATACTTACAAGACAAAGGGGTTAAAGTTGTAAAAAAATTCAAAGTCAAATATTTTATTGAAATAAATGCACCTTTTGTAGAAGAAATGAAAGGATTTGAAGGAAACTCATTTTTGCATGCTTTAGCACATCGAAAAGAAAAAAACAAAATAAAAAATGCTGATAAAATATTTGTTGTTTCCTCGCCATTAAAAGATTTTATTATTCAAAAATATCAAGCAGAGATAGATAAAATCATTGTTCAACCGAATTGTATCAATCTTAAAAATGTGAAAATAAATGAAACATTAGTTGATCATATTCGACAACAATATCAATTATTTGGTAAATTCGTAGTAGGTTTTGTTGGCTCTATATTTCCTCACCATGGTGTTGATTTATTATTGGATTCATTTGAACTTTCTTATAACAAAATTCCTAACATCAGATTGATGATAGTTGGCGATGGGTCCATACTCAATGAACTTAAAGAAAAAATTGAAGATAAACCCTACAAAGAACAAGTGATATTTACTGGTAAAGTAAATCATAAAGACATTTATTCATACATATCGGTGATGAATTTATGCACTTTGGCTAAAACTGCATGGTACTGTTCACCTATTAAAATATTTGAATACGCTATTTTACAAAAACCTGTGATTGCTCCAAATCTTGAATCCATTAAAGATGTGATGAACAATGGAGTTCATGGATTATTAATAGATATCAATAAAAAAGAACTATCTGATGCCATTTATCGAATGTTCATTGATTTTGATTTTGCACAATCTACAGCTATAAATTTCAAAAATTTGGTGATGGAAAATTACACATGGCGAAAAGCTGCTAAAAGAATAATACTAGAATGCGAATAGCTTTTTTAACAGATGGAATTTGGCCTGATGCTATTGGGGGAATGCAAAAACATTCATTCTATTTAATTAAGTATTTAGCATTAAATGACATTAAAGTAGATGTTTATTATGCAGCTGAAAATGCCAATGTAGTGATAAAGAATTTTTCTTTTGATGAAACATTAAACATTAAATTTTATAAAATTAATTTTCCAAAATCTTCCATCAAATTCCCTGGACATTATTTGTATTCATCATACAAGTTTTCAAAAAATATTTTCAAAGAATTTTTGAATAATCAATCCTATGATTTTATTTATGCACAAGGGTTTACTTCTTGGTATTTTTGCAAAAAAGGAGTTAAAGTAGGTTCAAATCTTCACGGTTTGGAAATGTTTCAATTCACCAAAGGATTTAAACACAAATTAATTCAAACTTTAATGAGAATACCTGCAAAGTATATCATTAAAAAAAGTGAAATTTCCTTTTCATTAGGAGGAAAACTAACTCAAATTTTAGAACAAAATAATGCAAAAAAAATTCTTGTTACCCCTATAGGAATAGATGATAATTGGCTAACCGAACCTAGGAATAAAAACATCACGACTCATTTTGTTTTTGTTGGTCGAAATGAGTGGAGAAAATCAGTAGATTCAATATATTTAAGCTTAAAAGAGATTTCAGAATTTAATTATCATTTTCATTTTATTGGGGTTAATCAGCCAGAAAATTTACAATCAGAAAAAGTAAGTTTTTATGGAGAAATTAAAGATCCAATAAAAATAAAATCCATTCTTAGTAAATGTGATGTTTTAGTATGCCCAAGTTTAGCAGAAGGAATGCCTACCGTTATTCTTGAAGCTATGGCTTGCGGATTGGCTATAATAGCTACAGATACAGGAGCAACTTCATTGTTAGTAAACAATAAAAATGGAGATTTAATTGAAGTAAATGATGCAATTCAATTGAAACAATCATTATTACGTTTCATTGAAATGGAAAATGATGAATTATTTCAATTAAAAAATGAGTCAATCAACTTAGTAAAAAATCAATTTTTGTGGTCAAATTCTATTAAAACCACTATACAAGCTATCAAATCTGTTTTATAGCTTTTTTCTTCTCTTTTAGTTTCTCTTTAACAATTTTTGCACTGAAATAGTATAAAAAGAAAAACAAAAAGAAACCATTCCCAAAATAATTTCCTGTTCTCACCAATCTTACTATAAACCAAATGAAAATTCCTTGGTTTATAAAGGTTAATTCTTTGAGCTCCGAATCCTGATAACCTTTTCTCCTTAAAAAGTTTTTAAATAAAAAAAGAAAAAACATTCCCAACCCCAAAAGCCCCGTTTCTGACATCAATCGAATAAACAATGAATTAGCATCACTAGCATTGAAAGCACCGTATTTGGTCAAAAAAGATTTATCAAAAAATTGCTCAAAACGTTTCAAGTAATTAGCTTCATGTGTACCCAATCCTGACCCAGTAAGGGGTTTAGCATCAAACGATGCCTTTGCCACTATGTAATTGGAATACAGAGCAAAACTACTTGAATTCAAATCTGAAACATCTTTTTTACTGAATTTTTTTGCAGTAAATGCTTTAAAAGTTTGAGTGGTCTTAATGTTGAACTCCTTCCAACTGTTTTTTACACTTGAAAACAATGAAGCAAATACGATAATTAATATTGGTAACATCAATATTTTCCAGTTAGTTATTGAAAAAAACTTTTTGTTGTATAACCAAAAGATGATAATTAAAGCTAAACCAATAAATCCTGCCGAAGAAAACGTAAGAATATAACAAGTACCTATTGTAAATACAAATATTAGTCTTGTTTTAAATTCACTAATTATTCCTTGTTTATAAAGGGCACTCCATAAAAAATAAAAAGCAGGTATTAATACAACGGCTAAAAAATAGGGTTCACCCATAATGCTATATACCCTGTATAAACCAAATGAGGATTGCCTTATGTTTGAACTGATATGAATTCCCTGCAAGTGTAATAATTCCTCAAAAATACCATAAGCTGAAACTAAAAATGCAGCTATCAGGTATTTTCTAAAAACTTCTTTAATATTAAATTCTTCGATACTTAAATAGGTATAATATGCTACCGATGTGAATACTATTCCAATAATTTGTTTAATTACCTTGAAATTAAAAATACCAGCACTTAAACTAACAAATACTGTCACTCCAATCAACAATGAAATACTTAAAAAAAACCATTTTGGTAATAAATTTAAAGTCCTTTTTGTAAATATAAAATACAATATATTGATTATAAAAAATACATAATACACATACAAATCAATAGGCAACATAAACCTCATGATGATAAAATCATCCATAAAAAGTGATGCTATCATGCACCAACAAAGTATTGTTTTAAAATTCATGATGTTTGGTTTTGATTTTCATTGAATAACTACAATCTTTGCAAAAGTAAAAATTTGCGAGTACTTATCCTCTATACCGAGTTAGCTGCTTACCTAACTTCTTGTTTAAAACATTTTGTAAATCAAAATAAAAATGCAAAAATTTTACTGGTTCATTATCCAATTAATAAAGAAGCTCCATTTTTATTTAACCTACCTGAAAGTATTGATAAACAAGAGTTTAATTTAATTAATTTAGATGTTATTCATCAAAAAATTGAACAATTTGAACCTCAAGTTATTCTGTGTTCGGGATGGGGAAATAAACACTATTTAAAGTGGGTAAAAAAATATTACAATTTAGCTGAAACAGTCCTTTGCTTCGATAATCAATGGCAAGGAAAACCAAAACAATGGCTTTTAAGGCTTATTTCTCCTTTCTGGATTAAAAAATTGTTTAAAAAAGTATGGGTACCAGGCATTCCTCAACAAAATTATGCAATTAAACTTGGCTTTGAATTCGGTCAAATAAGCTTGGGTTTTTATGTTGCAGACACTGATATTTTTAAACCAATTGGCACAAATAAATTAATGACAAAGGGAGACTTTCCTAAAACCATGGTAAGTGTTGCCCGTTATATACCTCAAAAAGACTTACCAACTTTGTGGAATGCTTTTATTAAAGCCAACGAAAATACTGGCTCTAATTGGGTATTGAAATGCATGGGATTAGGTGATTTATTCGATGAAAGAATTCAAAATGAATACATTCATCATTTAGGTTTTAAGCAGCCAGAAGAATTAAGAGAAATTTTAAAATCTAGTGGTGTTTATATTTTACCAAGTATTTATGAACCTTGGGGAGTTGCTGTTCACGAAGCGGCTTTGTCTGCAATGCCATTGATTCTCTCCAATAAAATAGGCTCAGGTTCCATGTTTTTAACTTCTGAAAATGGATTCTCTTTCATGGTTTCAGATGCACAAGAATTACAAATATACTTAGAAAAAATAATGACCATGAATGACGAATCATTGTGGAAAATGTCACAAAAAAGTTATGACTTAGCAATTCAATTGACACTTGATGATTGGGGAAAATGTTTAAATAAATTAGGAAATACATGTGCGGAATAAATGGCATAATCAATCATAGGGATAAATTATTTGCTGAAAAAACAGTAAATACCATGAATGTTTCCATGAAACACAGGGGTCCTGATGATGCTGGAGTATTTGTGAATGAAAACATAGCATTTGGTCATCGTAGATTATCCATCATTGATTTATCCAAATTAGGCCATCAGCCAATGTCATCTAATGACAACTCTGTTACCACAGTTTTCAATGGTGAAATTTACAATTATAAATCGTTAAAAAAACAGCTCGATTATCCTTTTAAATCCAATACTGATACTGAAGTTATTTTAGCAGCTTATTTGAAATGGGGTATTGATTTTATTCATAAATTAGATGGAATGTTTGCCATTGCTTTGTATGATCATCGCATACAAACTACTTATTTAATTCGCGATAGATTAGGGGTAAAACCACTTTATTACCATGTAAAAGATAATTATACTTGTTTGTTTTCCTCTGAACTTAGAAGTCTATTGGAAACTGGAATGGTTACTAAAACAATAAATCAACATGCACTAATTGATTATTTAACATTTCAAACCACATTAGGTGTACAAACATTGATTGAAGGAGTTGTTTCACTTGAACCAGGTAATTATTTAAAAATAGATGAAAAAAGCATTGTAAAATACCAATTTTGGGATATAAACAATAAAAACAATAACAACGATAGTTATAAAACATCAACATCTAAAATAAAAAATCTGTTGTATGATTCAGTCCAAAAACGTTTAGAATCTGATGTTCCATTAGCTGCGTTTTTATCTGGAGGTATTGATAGCAGTGCCATTGTTGGTATAATGAGTGATATAGGAGTTACAGCTAATACGTTTAATATCAATTTCGATGAGTCCGATTTTTCAGAATCTATATACGCCACTTTAGTTGCCAATAAGTTTAAAACCAATCATACTGAAGTTTTAATTAAATCCAATGAATTTATTGGTTTAGTTCCTGAAGCTATCATGAAAATGGATGTACCTAGTTCAGATGGTGTCAATACGTATGCTGTATCAAAAGCAACAAAAAATGCCGGTATCACTGTTGCTTTATCAGGTGTAGGAAGCGATGAATGGTTTGCAGGTTATCCAGTATTTAAATTTATACATGAAAATAAAAATAAAAATTACAGATTAATTCCCCATTGGTTAAGAAAATGCTTGCATTCAACATTCATTTCAATTAAAAATAATGACAATAAAAAATTAGAATTATTGGCATCAGATTTACAAAATGAAAATTTATATCTAGCTTTTAGAAAACTAT
>CAYVDH010000045.1:0-20613 GCA_964450355.1 uncultured Flavobacteriaceae bacterium | reverse complement strand
TAATAGATTTTTTTTTACCAGATTTAAAAAAAAATGAGGCACTATTTTTTATCAACAGCCCATATTTTAGATTAAATATTATTGATTTGATTGCCCCATTACAACTATTTATAGGATATATCATTTGTTCACTAGTTTTTAAAAATGAGATTTTAAAAACTTTTTTATTTTTTTGTTTTTTATTAATAAGCACCTATCTTTTAATCCAATACAATGACAATATAAACGCATTAGATGTAGCTATTTATCATGCAGGTGAATACACCTTATTCATCACATTATTAAACTTTGTATTTAAACAATATCTAATAGTTGTAAAAATATCATTATCTATGTTTATAGCTTATTTTACTACATTTGTAATTGATGATTTATTATCCAATGAATCTATTTTAAAAAACATAGATTATAGTTTAACTTTATTTAAAAACAAAAACTTTTATACATTTCTGACATTACAAATTTTTATTTTTAGTTTTATGTTTATTTCAGGTTTTATATGTCATATTTTATTCAAAGAAAAAACAATAAAAAACGATTATAAACTGTTACATGAATAACCTAATTTAACGATTGAAATAATTTCCTTTTTCTAACATTTATTATTGTAAAAACTACTAATAAATTAAAAATCCAACCTAACCACACCACTATTTTATATGTATCCATTGGAGGTAATTCCATTGCATTTACAATTATCCATTTAAACAATCTTAAACTTATTGCAGACAAAGTCATTGCGTAACTATACATCATCAAATTAAGATGCATTGAATAATTTTTCATAACTGCCATTTTGTAGGCATAAAAAGTGAAGACAAACCACAATAAAGATTGTAAGCAAAATGATATTTGTGAAAACACACCTCCATTCCCATACACACCCATTATAAATCCTGATGGTGAAGAGAGAGTGAGAACTAAAACAATGTAAATATACCCTAAAATTTTATGTACTTTAGGAAAACGAAATCTAATGAAATTAAGAAATTGCAGAAACCCAATGATTAATACTATAAAACTTGAATAAACATGAATAAAAAATGAGATTAAATAATGTTTCTCCGTCAATTGATCTTTTAATTGCAAAAAAGAGACATTTAAATTGAATGGAAAATACTGCAAAGTAATTAACAGCATTAAATAAGCAAAATAAATAAAAGCAAGAATGAAAAAACTATAGACTATTTTTTTTATTGGCATGACCATTCAAAATCAGACAATGGGAAATCAACATTTTTAAAATTAAAGTGCCACCATTCATTTTCGTATGGCTCAAACCCAGCTTGTGTCATTATATTTCTGAGAATTAATCTATTGTTTTTTGCGATACTACTAATTTCAGAATTTGAATAATGAGCTTTTTCTGAAAAATCATCGAATTCAGTTCCCATATCTAATGGAGTATTATCTTCATTGGCTAATCCAACATCCACTGCTGCACCTCGGTTATGCTTAGACCCTTTTTTGGGGTCAGCTACGTATTTTTTATTGGAGACAATTTCAAACATTTTCTTTTGAAGACTGAGTGGTCTGTAACAATCAAACACGATTAATTTATATCCCTTTTGTTTAGCTATTTTACTGGCATTAATTAATGATTCAGAAACTTGTTGGCGCAAATAACATTTAGCACATGGGTATATTTTAGCTTTCAGAAAATTGTCTTTTGTTGCATATTTCATTTCATTTAAGAAATATTCATTATCTAAAATCACTTCTTTAAACCCCTCTTTATTTTCAACCAATTCTATAGTTGAAACAACATTTGAATCTAATGTATTTGAATCTTGAATTGCAATTATTTTCTCATTAACAGGTTGATTGTTCTGAACTTTGTTTTGACAAGAAAACAAATTAGCCCCTGCCAAAAGTATCATAATATTCCTCAGCATTTTTTTCATATTTTAGCAATAATTCAATGTTTTTAAGTTCAATTTCAGTTAATTTAGATTTTATATCAATGGTGTATGGAATGTACCAATCTTGCTGATCAAAAAACACTCTCAACGTTCTGTTTTTAAACGAATACCCATGCCTTGCATAAATTGCATTTCTGATGATTAACAAATCTCCTTTCTTTAAATTTTCAACATCTTTTTTTGTCAACAATTTAACTGAAGCATTTATTTTATATATCGCATTTGTAGAAGTACTAAAACTTTCACTAATTTCTTCATAAACTTCATTCTCATATTTATATTTTTCTTTTTTTACTTTCATTTTATTCCAATCTACATAACTTCTAGAATTTTCAATATTTAGATTTGGATTGTAACTAAATAACGTCTTTCCCAAATGAAAACTTCTTTGGGAAATATCAATTTTTTTATAAGCGGTCCAATTCCCTTTAAGAATTATTGAACCTTTTCTAAATTTCATTTTAAACAATCCATCGTATTTGTCTGTACCAGGTTCCCTAGCTTCTATGACAAATGCATTGGCACTCTCACTTAACCTGCCATTGAAAACCCTCATATTACCAGCCACTACACTGTGCCCATACACACTCCCATCACGAATACTATCAATCGAAATGTTGATTTTATTTTGTCTATCCCAATAGATAGCTTCATTTCCCAAAGTTTTTTTACCCAGCTCTTCCGAATCGATATTTGGCACAAACCATCCAACATATATCCCTAATAAATCATTTTGAGTTAATATAAATTGATTTTTATTTTGTTCATTTCTATTTTTCTGATAACTATTTAAACTATCATCCAAACTTAAATTTTGCTGAGAATCCATCACTTCATCATTCACTTTAGATTCATTTTTCACATGATTTTTACAAGAAAATAATAGAATGAATAAAGGGATTAAAATTTTCATTATACAAGTTTATATAAAATTACGATAAAAACCTAATGGTCTAAGAATTAAATAAAAAAGGTCGGCTTTTGATAAAAATCCGTAAATTAATAGGATTTAGCCTCCACATGAATCGCAACCTTCTAACGTCTGTAATAAAATACAAATCCCCTAGGGTAAAAAAGCCTGGTTTTGAAATAGCGGTTGAGCCAGTTTTGAAATGATGTTAATTTTTTCAAATTATGACCGACCTTTCGGGTGCAAAAATAAGGTATTTTTATCGGTATTTAAAAATCCCCATAATCTACTTGAAAACATGGAATTTTTAATTCGTTTCTCCACAAATCAACTACCTGATTTCTGTCGTCTAATACGAATTCAATGGCATAATTCCCTTCAATATGGTTTCTAAATATTTCTTTCTTGATGATGCTGTCTTTTCTGTAATCTCCGCTTTCTCTCATCAATAATAAATCATATAAGACATTTTGCTTTTCTAAAAACTTTTTAGTTGGTTGAATGAACTTATCTTCTCTTCCTGACACCAATAAAATTTTATAATCAGCTTGTTTAAACAAAGATAAAACTTTAGCAACAGGCACATTTAAAGCATCTTCATCACATTTACTTGCATCATAAGCACTTCTTCCGTTTAACAATGCCAATGTCCCATCTAAATCACAAATAATCGCTTTAGTTAAACTCTCATCAAACTTTAAATAATCTAATTGTTGCTTTTCTGTTTTTCTGATTCTTTTACTGAAATCAAATGTTGCTTTTAAATGATTGAATTCAGACAGGTATTTTGCTTGTACATTGTTTGGTATAAACTTTCCAGTCTCTTTAAATCTTAGCTCGCATCTTTCTGATATTTCTTGTGATGGAACATCAAAAAGTTTGAATTCTATATCTGCTAAATGATTAAATTTATGAATGTAATGATTGATGTACTCTGCTTTGCAATGAGTAGCATCTACAACAACATTCACTTTTTTCCTTAGCATTGGCTCTATAGCTCCATCCATCATCAATGTTAAATTCTCTTCCGCCCAATGACTCATGTTAGAGGAGGCAAAATGCATGGTTCTAAAATCATCTCTACATACCCTCATCCAATTATCCTCTACCCTGATTAAAAACCTCGCAAATGTAGATTTCCCACTACCCGGTGCCCCTACTAATATTAATAATTTTGTACTCATTTTATAATCTTGTATCTAATTGATTTTCTATTTTCTCGTGTTGAATTCTATCAAAAACTAAATTTTTCAATAAATAATTTTCTTCGTTGATTGAACTGTATTTAATTTTAATTAATTCATAATTGATCATCCAATCATTGATTGAACATTCAATTTTTTTAGAAATTTTTCTTCTGTCAAAATAATAATCGTAATTTTCATGAAAATCCACTCCATAAATCATGGTTAAATATTGATTATTTCTCACCTTAAACCCTGGAGGCAAGTTGGCAACAAAGGCCTTAGCAGGCTTCACTACTACTCCTTCCTCGTTGTTATCATTCAACTGTGTTACCCATTGGTTTATTTCTTCAAATTTCGAATTTAAATCTTCTATATCTTTGAAATGATAAGATAAATATAGGTCAGAATTTACCATAGAATAAGAATGATTATCATTTAAAATGCTTTCACTTCCATCTGAGTAAATCACTTTTAGTACATTAAATGGTTTAAAATAAATTTTTTCGTCTTTTCCAAAATGTTCTATTTGTTTTTTAAACACACATATCGCTTGTTCATACATTTTTAAATCTTTAATTACAAATTTTCTCAAAGCTTCATATTGTCTAATGACATGCTTAGGATATAATTCTAAGAATTCAGACTTAGATTTATTTAAAGAATCATCAATGTATTGTTTATACATGTCACTGTTCATAGTGTCTGAAATTTTTTTATACAAAGGCGATTCACTTAAGTAATTAAAATGTGTTGAATGGGCATGAAGGTAAGACATGTAGTCATTTTCAATTAATCCTTTTCCTAATACAGACCATGGCATCAATTCCGATTGAATGATGTACATTTCTGTATTGTCCCAATTCATTGATTGATGCAAAGGAATTAAACTTTCAAAAGCCTGCTCTAAATCGATGTGATTTATTTTAAATCCATTTCTACTGACTAAATACGACTCATTTAAAGTTTTATTTAAATAAATATCGCAATAAGAGCCCATGTATTTTTTTTGAACGACAATGTCATTTACTCCCCTATCAATGTAAAATTTTAAAGCCTCGTACAAACTTTCAATTTCATTTCTTTCAACTGATTTTGGGGCTGGAGAAATGGTAGGTGAAAAGGCATTGACTTTATTTTTGCAAAACCAATTTATCCTGTTGATTAAATATAAGTTTTCGTTGAAGTATTGATTCTTTTTCATATTGATGTATTTTTAATAACTACTGCTTGTGTTGGTTGTATCCCGTTTAAACTATCACCTATTCCATAAAAATTCAAGGTAAAGTTTTGAAACTCTTTAGTTGTTTCATTGATAAAATCTTTAAATTCAATTGAATTAAATTCAAACTCATGATCATCATGCCTCATTTCATCATCCAATTGATAATATTCATTAAATTCTGAATTTGGCGTTGTTATTATGATTTGATGATAATTTAACTGCATTAAACTTTGAATTATTTTTTTAGCATCTTCTATGGTATTGTGTTCTATGACTTCACTTAAAATCACATTCACTTTTTCGTCATTAGGGAATTCTTCTAATTGATTGTAAAAATAAAAATTTTCCTTTTTAGATTCTGCTTTGAGTTTGGAAAATAAATCTCTGAAGCTATCATCTATATCTATGGCGTGGTATGATTTATTAAAAGTTGCTTTATTTATTTTTTTAAAATATTTAAACTCACCACATCCAAAATCTAAAATCGAATGCGAATCATCCAATAAATTAGTAACAAATAAAATTCGATTCAAATGGGTATCATAAAATGTAAAATTCGCTTCTATTCCTTGTTCTAAAAAATACTTTTCCATTTGTGGTTTTAAAGTTTGAAATTGCCTATCTGATTTCACAGCTCTTTTGATGAATAAATAAAAAATAAAGTAAGGAACATTGTTGATGTTAGTTAAAATTCTATTGTACTTAATTGCAAATTCATCATCAATAAACGTATGAATTCCATATTCATTTGTAATGTGTGTAAACACAGAAACCAAGCTTAATAAGTTCATTGCTTCAAACACATTTTCTCCATGAATTTTTAAATGAAACAACTTTCCAACTTGATGTTCAACTGTAATATTTTTAAAATATTTAGTGAGCAAAAATTTATCATTTCTATACCAATTTGAATGGATATAAAACGATGGCAATTCAATTTCGCACTGATGATTATCTACCTCAAGTTTTGTTTTACTTAACCATGATATGACTTCGTTGTAATAAGAACTTTTTTCTTTCAACACTTGGCTAAAAAACTCATTACAAATATGCAATACAAGCAAAGGAGAACAGTAACTTTGGTAATCAACTTGATTGCTATCTTCTGGCAAATATGAATATTTTGAGTCTTGAAACAACACATGGTATTCGTGAGCATGAATAGCCATACCAACTAACACTCCATTTTTATGAGATTTAAGATACAAGCCATTGTCTGTATTTGGATTTTTATGCAACAAATCCAACAAAAATTGATTTTCAGTTTTTATTTTAATGATCATGATTCTTCTGTTTTACAAAGGTAAATTATTTTACACTTTGAGTTGGCAAAAAAAACAATCAATTACGCAACACAATTGCGCAATTAAAAAATATTAAAAATAATTTAAAATAATTTTATATTTGAAATTCCATTGGACTCACAAAACAAAAAAGAATACAAACCAGGACTACACATCATCAGTGAGTTTAACAGCCTTTATCCCGAGTTTTTAAAAGATGTGAATTTAATAAAAACCGCTTTTGAAGATTTATTAATTAGACATCATTTAACTAAACTAGGCGAAGTGTATTATCAATTTCCTGAAAGTGGTTACACTGCAGTTGTATGTTTAACTGAATCGCACATTTCAATTCACACTTGGCCAGAATACAATAAAGTAACGTTTGATGTTTTCCTAAGCAATTATGAAAAATACAACAACGACATTGCGGAAATAATTCACCAAACTGTTCTAGATGTTTTAAAAGCCAAAAATGTTCATACAACAAAACTAGAAAGGTAAGCCATGTTAAATCCAATTTTTGAAACCTACACAACTAAAATTTGCTTTAACTGCAATGCTAACATAAAAAGCATGTTAGATCATCTATCCGAAACCCTTGTATGTCAGGATTGCAACGCTGTAAACCATTACAAAAACGGAAAATTAATAAGCACAAAAAACTCAGAATCATTCCAATTAAAAAGCGCTACATTAGCTCCAATACTTAAATTAGGAAGCGAAGGAATCATTCATAAAATCAGATACAAGGTAATCGGATGGGCTCGAAAAAAAGAAATTGGAACTCCTTACTATTGGGACGAATACACTTTATACAACCCTGTTTCTGGCCTTGCATTTCTTACTAGGTACAACAACCATTGGACATTTATTTTAGAACAAAAAATTAAACCCACTAAAATAAAAACAAATGCATTCTTTGAAAACAACCAATACCAATTATTCTCAAAATATCATTCCAAAATCATAGAAGCAGAAGGGGAATTTCCATACTCATTTAACGAACAAGAGAATGTTGAAATCACTGAATACATTCACCCTCCATTGTTGCTTAGTTCTGAAAAATTGCACCATGAAACCACTTGGTACAAGGGTGAATACATTGTAGGCGAAGACATAAAAAACGGTTTTAAATTAAAGTCTGTTCCATTAAGTGTAGGTGTAGGTCAAATTCAACCATTTCCCAAATTAAACAATTCAAAACTTGTCAAATTTTTAACCTTAATGGCAGTTACTTGGATGGTACTTCAAACTGTGTTTTATCTAAATAGCCACAACGAAGTTGTATTATCTCAAAACATCATTTTAAATGACAGCAATAGCAATAAAGAAATTACTACCAAGAGCTTTGATTTAAAATACGGGACTACCAATGTTCAAATACTTTTAAATTGTATATTAGACAACAATTGGCAGTACACTCAATTTACTTTGGTAAATGAAACTACTGGCGAAACTTCTAATTTAGATTTAGAAGTTGAATACTATTATGGTTATGAAAATGGAGAATCTTGGAATGAAGGTTCTAATTCAGCAAGTAAATTTATCTCAAAAGTTCCCGAAGGAAAATATCATCTTGTCATTACGCCTACCAAAGAGCTATCAGGGCCTCCGCTCGACATTAAAATCGATGTATTAAGAGATGTATTCATGACATCTAATGGAGTATTATACCTAATCGCTTTATTGTTATATCCATTATTCATTTATATAAAATACAATTACAAAGAAACATTGAGGTGGCAAAACAGTGATTATTCACCAAGTAACAATTAATAAAAAATGGAAAAGAAAAACAACACACTTAGAAACATCATGATATATAGCAGTGTACTTTCTGTTATTTATATATACTCCATGTTAGTTGGCTGGAGATTCATGAGTTTTAACAGCAGTAAAAAAGAAAAAAACAGTTACGGAAATTCAATTTATCACAAATAAAAAACAATATGGGACTAATCAATTCACACTATTTAATTGCAGCAATTATTTTTTCATTGCTAGGCATTGTCATTTTAGTTATAGCTTTTTGGGTCATAGAAAAAATAACCCCAGAAAACCTATGGAAAGAAATCATCGAAAAACAAAACATTGCACTTGCAATCATGGCAGGAGCTTTTATTATAGCCATTGCGATGATCATCTCCTCATCTATTCATGGATAAAAGCAAGCAAAAAGAATACCTTCTATTAGCTTCGGTATTTGCTATTGCTACTTGCGGATTAATTTACGAATTAATTGCTGGCACTTTAGCAAGTTATCTTTTAGGTGATTCAGTCACCCAATTTTCCATCATCATTGGTCTGTATTTATTTTCAATGGGAATAGGCTCTTTTTTGTCTAAATATTTCAACAACAATTTAATATTTTGGTTCATTCAAATAGAGATATTAGTTGGCGTTATAGGTGGCTTTAGTTCTACCATTTTATTCTTTGCTTTTGAATTTGCAGATGGCTTCCATATTATATTGTATTTCTTGATTATGCTTACTGGCCTATTGGTTGGATTAGAAATCCCTTTGTTAATGAAAATCCTTAAAGACAAACTTGAATTTGGCGAATTAGTTTCTAAAGTATTTACATTTGATTACATTGGAGCTTTATTTGCTTCAATTTTATTTCCATTGTTTATGATGCCCTACTTAGGTTTATTAAAAACATCATTTTTATTTGGAATTTTAAATGTGGTAGTAGCCATCATTTTGTGTTATAAAATTGAGGTTCATTTCAGAGGAATTAAATTAGCAAAATTTCAATCCATTTTTTTCCTCTTTGTTCTTTTGGCGGGCTTGTTGTTCTCCGAAAAAATACAAAGCATTGCTGAGACATACACCTACAGTGAAAACATTGTTTTTTCAAAATCATCACCGTATCAAAGAATAGTGATTACTAACAACAGTGGCAATTTAAAGCTATACTTAAACAACAACTTACAATTCAGTACAGCTGATGAATACAGGTATCATGAAGCATTAGTTCACCCGGGCTTATCAAGAATTAAAAATCCAAAACACATTTTAATCTTAGGCGGTGGAGATGGCTTAGCTGCAAGAGAAGTTTTTAAATACAACTCCATTGAATCCATTACCCTTGTAGATTTAGATTCTTCCATTACCAACCTATTTAAACAAAATTTAAAACTCCAACAAATCAATGATTCTTCTCTGATTAATCCAAAAATTAAAATCATCAATACCGATGCCTTTTCTTGGATCAAAGAATGTAAAAATAAATTCGATTTCATCGTCATCGATTTTCCAGACCCTTCTAATTTCTCAGTAGGAAAACTATACTCAGCCACTTTTTATAACGAACTCAACAACATTCTTAAAACTGATGGTGCTTTTGTTGTTCAAAGCACTTCACCCTATTACGCACCTAAATCGTTTTGGTGCATTAATAAAACCATTAAATCTGTTGGATTCAATACACTTCCCTACCATGTGTATGTTCCCTCTTTTGGTGATTGGGGATATGTTTTGTGTTTTAAAACCATAGAAACTTATCCTGTTTTTACTCCTAAAAAACTGTTGTATTACGATGAAACAGAATTTAAAAAAATGCTCTATTTCCCTAAAGACATGAGTGAAATTGACACTGAAATAAATCAATTGAACAACCAAATTTTAATTCAATATTTTGAAGATGAGTGGGGAAAAATCATTCAATAACATTGACCGAAGATCGTTTCTAAGACTGTGTTCACTTGGCCTTACAATTCCATTATTGGAACAATGCAGCAGTAAGAATAATGAAATTAAAACTACTTTATCAGGTGCCAACTCAAAAATTGGTCATTTAATTAGAGAAAATAAATTTCCTAAACCTACCAATGTTATACAGGTCAAAACACTGATAGTAGGTGGTGGAATTTCAGGGCTTAGCGCAGCAAGATACCTCAAACAAAACAACGTCAATGATTTTTTATTGATAGAATTAGATGACCTATGTGGTGGCAACTCTAAATGTGGCAACAACAAAATTAGCAAATACCCTTATGGCGCTCACTATGTACCAATTCCTAACAACAATTTAAAAGAGTTGTTCACTTTTTTTGAAGAATGCCAAGTGATTGAACAATACGACAAAGACAATTTACCCATATACAATCCCTACTATTTATGCCATACTCCTCAAGAGAGAATGTATTATAAAGGCAAATGGCATGACAACATCCCTTTAAAGCAAGGGCTTATTGACTTAGACGAAAAAGAATTAAATCAATTTCATGAAGTTTGCAAAACATTCAAAGAAGCAATTGGCAATGATGGCAAGAGGGCTTTCGATATACCGATTGAAAACAGCAGTAGCGATATAAAATTTACTGAACTTGACCAATTATCTATTTACGATTATTTAAAAACCAACCATTACAAATCCGAATTTATTTATTGGTATTTAAATTATTGTTCTAAAGATGATTTTGGCTCAGACATATACAACACTTCTGCATGGGCTATTTTCCATTATTTTTGTTCAAGAAATGGACTTGCAAGCAATGCTCAAAATGAAGAAGTATTGACCTGGAACGAAGGAAATTATTTTTTAGTAAAACAACTTGAAACTAAGCTAAAAGATAATATAAAAAACAATTGTTTGCTATATGAAATCAATGAAACTAATTCAGGTTATCGCTGTTTGATGTTCAACAATGAATCGCAAACAACTTCTGAAATTTTTTGTAAAGACATCATTTTAGCCACACCTCAATACATGAATAAATACTTGTTAAAAAACAAGCATGATTTGAATTGGAATGAATTCGTGTACAACCCTTGGCTAGTGGCAAACATCAGTATAAATGAAAAACAAGAATTAAATTCAAACGCAGTTTTATCGTGGGACAATGTCCATTACTTATCTGACTCATTGGGTTACATTAACTCATGCCACCAAAACCTAAGTGCCGATAAAAAAGAAACTGTCATTACATATTATTACAATTTCAGCGACTCTAAAAAACCCATTTCAAGGAAGGAAATATTTGACAAAAAAACAGAAGAATGGAAAGAATTCATCTTGAATGATTTAAAAAAATTTCATCCAAACATTGAATCGATTATCACCGAGATAGACATCCATTTATGGGGACATGGCATGATAAGTCCTCAAGTAGGATTTAGAAATTCAAAACTGAGAGAACAATTAGCAAATGGAATAGGCAATATTCATTTTGCCAACACCGATGTCAGTGGAATTTCTATTTTTGAGCAAGCATTTTACAATGGCATTACTGCCGCAAAAAAAACAATGAACAACCATGCAAGTTGAATATAATTGGATAAAATCACCAAAATTTGATTCTTTATTTATCCTGTTACCACCATTTATTTGCCTTTTGTTAATTGCAATATTCCCTCAATATTTCATTCATTCAGAAATGGATGAAATCAGTTGGTTGATTCTCATTTTACTGATAGATGTTGCACACGTTTATTCAACCATTTACAGAACTTACATGGATAAAGAATTGGTTTTAAAAAACAAATTTCTATTTTTAATTAGCCCTTTGATTTTGTATGCTGCAGGAGTCATTTTACATCAAATCAATTCCCTCTATTTTTGGAGAATATTGGCGTATTTTGCTGTTTTTCATTTTATACGACAACAATATGGATTCATGAGAATTTACGACAGAGCTAACAACAACAAAAATGAATTGTTATTTGATAAAATTTGCATTTATTCTTTCACCATTTTACCTGTTTTATATTGGCATTTTAATGGCCCTCAAAAATTCAATTGGTTTGTGTCGAATGATTTTTATTATATAAATTATGGTCAGTTTCTTCCCTTTGTGAAAGCATTAAATATCACCTTGTTTATTGCCTACATTATCAAAGAAATTTATATCACCACAACTAAAAAAAAGTTAAATTCAGGAAAAATCCTCATCATGATTGGCACGGCTTTATCGTGGCACATGGGCATCATCTATTTTAAAGGTGATTTAACTTTTACTTTATTAAATGTTGTCAGTCATGGCATACCTTATATGGCATTGGTATGGGCATATGGCAACAAAACAGAAGCAAATACATTTTACAAACTATTTAAGCCCCAAAACATCTTGTGGTTCATTGGCATCATCATTGGCTTAGCATACATAGAAGAAATGTTATGGGATAATTTAATATGGCATGACCATGTAGAACTGTTTCCCAATTTTTTTCAAGCAGACATTCAAAATAAAATTGCGATGAACATCCTAGTTCCATTATTGGCGCTACCACAAATGATGCACTACTACATCGATGGCTTTATTTGGAAATTAAAAAAAGACAGTTTTGGTTGGTTTAGCAAATTATTCAATCATTGATATTTCTTCTTATTATGTTTGTTTTTAAATCTGAAAACATCGTTTTCAAGATGGGCATCATCTTCGGTAAATGACAACAATTCAGATACTAAATTTGAATTTAATTTGGCATTAGATGATATGATTTTATACGCTAATTCAAGCGAGGTTTCATCTATTCCTGAATTAACTTTTTTCAACTTTTTTATCACTTGTAAAAAATTTATAGAATTAGATGGTTTTACTTGTTCGTTATAAAAGGCGACTATGCTGGCTTTTAAATCATCGACATTTTGAAAATATTGATACAAACATTTTTCCTTTTCGTTGCCCATTTCCCATCCTTTCATCAAAGTTGACTGTGTTAAATCCATATCAAGCATTTTTTCATTTGCTAGTTTAGCGGCAGTCAAATACATATGTTTATTTATTAATTCTTCGTATTTAATCTTATAATGTTTTAATGCTTCACCCATTTGATGAAGTAACACATACATATCACCAACTTTTTCATCCTCTTTTAATTGCAAATACAAATCCAAAGCATTTTTATATGCCTTTGCAAGTTCAAAACATTCAGCAGCATTTGATTTATCATTGCATTTCTTTAAATAAATTACTGCAGCCTCTTGGTATAATTTACCTTCTTTCAACACTTCAGCAGCTTTCATTGGATTTCCTAATAATTTAATATATATATTGGCAGCTTGTTTGTAATCATTTTGATTTATCAAAGTTTGAGCCATTTTTTTATAATACTCTTCTATGGTTTTAAACGATTCTGAATCCATCAAAGCGGAGCTGTTTTTTCGCCTTCTCTCTGAAGCCTTATCCTCTATGGATTTTAAAAACTTTTTAATCATGTAGTAAACGCCCAACAACACCAATAACACAGCTGTAAACCTTAGTATAAAAATAAAAAAAGCTGGAATTGCACCAATAAAATCTTTTAACAACAATAACAATACTATGATAACAAACAAATAAATATATATTGCATTATTTTTATTGTCACTTACATTAGATGTATCCTTTTTTTCAAGCTGTCTTGGCGTTTGAACTTTCTCATTAGCAGGCACAATAGGCTGATGATTATTTTTTGAAACTTTATTTATTCTTGAAATGTTGCTGCTGTTTAAAGCATTTGAAGGTTTTGATTTTCTATAATTCGCAAAAAACACAAGGAGTAAAAGCACGACAACAAGAATAGCAATAAATGGAACACCCATATCATTGACCATGCTTTTGCTATTTAAATTATAAAACAACACAACAACAACTATGCTGGTCAATAAAATTGGGAATATTACAGAAGACAATTTTTTTTCTCCACTTATTTCTTCTACTTTATCAATTGTTTCTTTATTAAAGAAATGACTCATGAAATTTCTTAATCCAATTTCAAAACGATCAAATTTAAACGATGTATAATTTGTCACTCTTGCTTTGTTGAGTGTATCCAAAGGAATTGCATATTTCATCGCCAAAGTTGGATTTTTCTCTAATAATTTTAAAAATTTTTCTAACTCTTTTTTATTTCCTTTAAGCAATTTTTCATAATCGAAATGCGGATGACCATTATCTAACACATTTCCATATGGTGACTTTTCCAACTCATCTAATACTTTGTCGTATTGAACATCTAACACAAAAGATTTAACCCCATTGGGAAATTGCTTTCCTTTGATGGGTTTGACAACTTCATCCCCTTCTAACAAATTCACTTTAACAATCTCTGACCATACCACTTTTTCATTCAATTCTACCAAACCAATTTGAGGGTGAATAAACACAAAAGAATCATTGAATACTGTATTCAAATCTTGAGATGTAACCATAGGAGAAATGGAAGTGCCAGCAGGTATGTAAACCTTATTCAACACACTTAAAACAGGTATATGTTTATTGAATAAATCCTTGTTGTATCCATTTTTTAAAACCAACAATAAACCCAACATTTCATTAGTTCTTGCATCGGGTATTATGTAACTATCATTAAGGCTTAAATCAAATTCATTTTCCACCAATTCGTTTAAGCATTTAAGCATGGAATCTCCTTGTATAAATACCCCAACAATTGGATGTTGATTTGTAGTAGTTTGCTTGAGTTTTAATTTCATGATACAAGGTGTTTAAAAAATGGAATGATGTATTTTTTTTCAAAATAATCAAAATCTACAATGTCTTGTTTAGCATCAGGATTGTAAAAATATTGGTTACCACAGTATTCTGTAGCATGACAAAAGCAAGTGTGTTTCCCAATGATTAAAGGTGAGTAAAATATAGGAATTTCCTTGTTAGAACTTTGAAAAGTTAAAATCCCATTTTTCAAGTTGACCAAACTGCCATCTTCAAATTTTAACCCTGTGGCTTTATAATAACACACAGCCCCCATCGACTCTAATTTCTCTTTCAAATCATTGGCTTCTCCGGCTTCCATCAATGTATGCAATGCATAATGAGAAAACTGAGTATGTGTTTGTATTTCATTAAACTTTTCAATTCCTAACTCATTTATTAATCCCTCGCTTTCATATTGAATGTTTTTTATGATCAAATCACCCACTTGATTCATGCCTTTTATTAATTCAAGATTACCAAGACTATCTACAAACGTGTATTTTGATTCAAACAATAAAAATGTTTTATTGACAACTAATCTATCATAATTCAATGCCACATCAGAAAGCTCGCTTAAAATGGAATAATTAGATACTTTATTTCTTTTGTAATCCATGACAAAAGATTCCATTTTTTGATGGCACATGACAAACGTATTTTGCAACTCGTTAAGAGGCTCAGAAAGCTGTAGCATGTTAATTTTATTTAAATGATAAAACATTATACCATCAGAGATATAAACTTCCTTTTTATAGTTAAATGTATGTGCATTTTTATAATTAAAATCAGTTCTTATTTTAAATGGAATTACCTCTGAGTTATTCGAAGTAAAATTTTCTATCAACATGTTGCAAGAAAAAAAATTAAAACTAACAAGGCATTGTTCATCATTGTCTTTAGTAAATAAAGCAAACAAATGGGCATTAAATTTCACAACATTCTTTAATAGCTCAAGCCCTTTGCCCACATCATTGTTTGCAAACTTATATAAATTACCATTTTGAACCGTAAAATAAGCTTGGTCATAAAAAACCGAATCGTATTTTTTTAATGCCGGATAAAACAATTTATCATTTAGTAATTTGTTTTCAATGTTTTCCCTGTTGAATAAAACAGGCAACAAACTCATCTCTTTTTTCCATAATTGAGGCAAGTCTAACACCATTTTTTGAATGAGTTTTCTGCTTTTACTCGATTGTTTAAACACATTGATTTCCCCATGATTATCTGACAATATCAAATACTGAATAAATGATTTATTCTCATTAACAAATTTAATCATTTCAGGCTCTTTCATTGTTGAATGATTTGACAACAAAAACAATTCAATTTGGCTTGAATTCTTAAATTCAATCATGGCATCATTCAGCCCTTTATAAGGACTTAATTCAGTGTTCAACAAGGTTTGACTTTTTAGTAATTTATCTAAATTCCGCAACTCAATTGAATGCAAATGTTCGTTAACAAAATAAAACTCCGATTTAAATTTATTTTTTGGATGAGTTGAAATAGCCAAGGCAATGGAAGTATTTATAATTTTAACTGTTCCCCAATTTTTGATTGAATTATCTATCAAAAACACCCTTTTTCTATCATTTTGTTGTGGAGGTTTCTCTTTTTCTAAAAACAACAATTCATTGTTTGCTGCCTTATTTAAAAACACTATTTCTTCGTTAGCAAATTCCGTTAACAAGAGTTTATCATAATCGCCTTTGTTGTTGATATCCGATACCCCTCCCATTGGGCTTTCATTTTCTGATACACTTTTATATGGTATTTGAATGCCACTCCATAAACGTTCAATCAAACTTCCAATAGGAAATAAATTTTCATTGCTTTTAAGAGATTCCACATAATCCACTCCCTGTAACTGAGTAAAATCTTCAAGCTCATGTTCTACTCCGTTTAATGTTTTTTGAGTATCATCAACTAAATCAATGATAGATTTGGGAGTGGGAAAAGCATCATGTAACAAGGCTAAAATATGTATATCCCTAATGAACACTTTCGAATTAATCTGTTTAGGATTAAAAACGGTTATAATTTCATCATCATCTATATCCTCGCATTGAATCAACATCTTGTTTATTTTTTTTTCAGAATAAGATTTGTGAGAATGCTGAAACAGAACTCTTAACACCTCTTGTTTGAACTCCATATTTGAAATCATACCAGACAATTGAGAAAGTGTATTAAATAAACGGGTATTTTTTTCAATGAGCTCCTCTATATTGATGTTTTCTTTTGTACCAAAATTCTTGCTTATCTTTATTGCGTAATCTCTGTAAAATACAAGGTTTAGATTGTTCTTTTTCTTCAAAGCAAACAACACCATTAACAACACCCCAAATGGAGGTGTACCATTAGTTTTAAGAAACAACAACCAATCTTTAATTTCCTGAAAATAAGCAATACTTGCTCCATTGTAAGCCGTAAATATTGCATTGAGATTTTTATCCTCATTCTCATACTCTACTTCCCAAAAATAATCTTGATAACAATAAAAATACGCTTGCAATTCCATGGTCTTAGATTAAATGTTTGGTTTTTCTATACGATGAAATGCTTAAAGGCACAAAACTTGATTTTTCAATCTTAATGCATTCAATTTCATTGAGCCATAAATAATAAAAATCTTGATACTTTTCATTGATTATACAATTGGCAAACATTGGGTAGTTTAAATGATACCCTGATGGCAAAATAAATGAATTAAAAAACCAATATGAATTGCCTTGAATTGGCAAAAATGGATTCCCTTTGAGTAATGCTTCATCACCTACAATGCACCAATAGATGTTGTTGTATCTAAAATCAGGATTTTGAAACATGAATTTTTCCATTTGATTTAAGGAGCATTTCATTAGTGTCGATTTATTTTCAACATCCGATTTCACTAATCTTAAATTGATCAAATCATCTTTTTTGCACTCTGAATTCTGGTTCAATTTCATTTCTAAAGGAAAGTAACTGTTTAAACTTGACCAGTAAATTCCAGTTTTAATTTTTTTGAATGGCACTAGTTTGTTTTTCTGAAACAAAAGTCCATTTTTATTAAAATACAATTGAATGTAAGGTATGCTATTAAGCTCAATGGATTTAAATTGTTGTTCATTGAAATCTTTAAGCCATATCTGCTCATTAATTTCAGAAATTTTAACATTGCCCCAATGCCTTATATTGACAAGAAAATGGCTGTATTTTAAAGGCAACTCGGCCCAATAACTCAACTCGACATTAGAATTTTTTTCCATAATTTATCTAATTCAATTTGAATGTAATGTTTTTGTTCTTGATTGTTTATCCACTCACATCTCGTTTGTACAAAACGCAATTTATCTTTTATAATGTTTTTTGCTTCCAAGTTAATGTTTTCCTTATCCCATTCTTCATCAAGCCATAGAACTTCTTTCATCAACACTTCTGGGTCGGGGGTATGGTTAACAAATGCTTGAGGGTGCATAGATGCACTTTGGTCTTCTTCAATTACTGCATTTACCATGCCTTCCAACAGCTCAATTTGCTCTTCGGTATCCCACACATATTTCAACACCCATAAATCAGAAAGAATAGCGGTATTTCTATTGCAAATCATAGCACTTGCTGCTATTAAATTTTGAATTTTTACAGCCCTTCTATCAGATATTTTTATGCCAATATTTCTAATGGAGTGAATCAAATCAATGTAGGGTTTTATAACAGGACTTAAATCCACTTTTCTACATTCTTTTTGTAGTTCCTCTATCTCACTAGCTTTAATCTTACTTTGAATTTCGTATTGTTTATTTTCCAAATTCCAACCAGCTAGCAATACATGACTGAGTTTATCGGGGTGTACATAATCGCATTGAACTCTGATTAAAAACCTATCCAACAACGCATTTAAAGCTTCGTCTTCGGGCATTTGATTGCTTGCGCCAACAAACATCAGTGCTGGCAACTTTCTTGTTTCTTTACCTCTTCGGAAAATCTTTTCATTTAACGCCATCAACAAGCTATTCAATATAGCTGAATTGGCATTGAATATTTCATCTAAAAACACCAAAGAAGCTTCAGGAAGCATCCCTTCGGTATTTGTAACCAATTCCCCTTCTTTTAACTTCCTGATATCAAACGGCCCAAAAATCTCATTCGGCTCAGTGAATCTAGTTAATAAATATTCGAAATTTTTACCCTCTTCAATGTGCAATGACAAGGATCTAACAATGGCACTTTTTGCTGTGCCTGGAGGGCCTAATAGAAACGCATTTTCTCTAGACAAAAGTCCAATTCCTAACAAATCCACTATCAAGTTTTTGTCTATGTAAGCATTTTTAACTTGTTGTAAAGCGTTGTTTAATTTTTCAATATTATTCATCTGTATTTCATTTTATAATTGAGGCCAAATCAAGTCCTGATAATGGCCCATGTAATTTTTAAGTTCTTGTTTAATCAGGCTATTTTGAGCCAATTTAATGTCTTTAGTTTTAACCACTTTACTTAAATACATCCATTTCAAAGAAGGCTCATTTAAATAATTTGCCAAATCTTCTTCGCTAATTTCCAACGAATATCCAATAGCAGAATAGTGGCATTGTTTAAGTATCGACTCAAGAGTTGGAATGATGTGATCATCGCTGTCTATGGATTTTAATTCCTCTACTATATCTGGCAAAAACCTTAAACACAAATCGGCAGACAACACCGAAGAAGGACTATAGCCAATATCAATAGGTGGCAACATTTCCACCAATTCACTTAGTTTATTTTCCCTGTAAAAAATCAATTGACCAGAATAATAAACGATTTTACTAGCCCACAAAGCCGCCTCTTTATCAAACACCAAATCTGTTGTCGGAAAGTTATACATTTCTTCTTCAAATTCCATTTCTAAAAACTCCAAAATTTCTTTTTCTTCACTTTTGTTCACTTTGTATATTTTTTCCCTGATTACAAACTGCTGAACAGTTCGCAACTGATAAATGGTTTCAACAAATGGCCCAGCACTTCTTTTTTCAAAATTTTCCAACAAAAGCTCTTTCATTGTTTATGGCTATTCAAGACAAAAATAATTAAAAATCAAGACTATAAAAATAAATGTCAAATAACTATTCATTTACTTTTTATTTTTTAAACACCAATGCAAAATTTTAGCGATATTATAAGCATCATCAACTCCTCTATGGTGCGTTCCCTCTAATGGCATGTTTAAATACGACAATGCTTTTTCCATACCCATCCTTTTAGTCAAACCCATGACATCGCTGAACAAAGTTTTAACATTGATATAATTGTTTCCAAATGGATTTTGAATGTTCATTGTTTTGCATTGAGTATCCATCATGGTAAAATCGTATTTACCATAACTTGCCCAAGGACACTCAAGGCTGTTGTATTTATTCATAATGCGATTGCAAGCGTCTTTAAACGTCATCCCTTCTTTGTCTAATAATTCTTGTGTAATGGTAGTCAGTTTTGTGCAAAATAGACTAATTTCAGACTTCACTGGCTTAATTAAATAACTGTTTTTATCTTTTATTTCTCCTGTTACAACATCTAAAGTACATATTCCAATTTCAATGATTTCATTGATTTGATTTTTAGGTATTTCATTTTCCCAACAAGTGGCTTCTAAATCCACTACTAAAATTCTATTTTTCATAATTTAATTTTAATAGCGGCCTACT
>CAYVDH010000044.1:0-20672 GCA_964450355.1 uncultured Flavobacteriaceae bacterium | reverse complement strand
ATCTGCCTGTGGGATGTCCAAGTATTGTAGTGTATGGGTTTTCAATCGCCCTAATCAATCTGTAATTTGCTTTTTCCTCATCCATTTTTAATTGGCTATGTACACTTGCTACTACAAAATCAAAAAGCCTTAATACATCGGTGGTGTAATCCAAACTGCCATCATTTAAGATGTCACTTTCTATTCCTTTTAATACTTTAAATGGAGCTAATTTTGCATTTAATTGATCTATCTCATCCATTTGTTGAATCACTCTTTCTGGTTTCAATCCATTGGCATAAAAGGCAGATTGTGAATGGTCACAAATTCCAAAATATTCTAATCCCAGTTGTTTAGCAGCCATTGCCATTTCTTCTAGGCTATGCAATCCATCGCTATAAGTAGAATGATTGTGTAAACAACCTTTTAAATCTTCAAATTTTATTAGATGCTCTTGTTGCTCAAGGTGATTTAATTCATTCAAGCCTTCACGAAATTCTTTGCAAATAAATGGTAGATTTAATTGATTGTACACACTTTTTTCATCTGTATGATTGCTCTTTAAATCATCAAACTTAATCAAATTTAAATGTTCGAGGGTGGAGCTGTATTTGACTATGTTATTTCCCCAGTTTTCTTTTTCGGAATAAATGAATTGAATAGGTAAAATGCTTTGATATAAAAATTCTATATGATTGTCAGTGATTAAATTAACTGTTATGTTTTCATGTAATATGACATCTCTTAAAGCATTTACTTCTCTATAATTTACCAGAAATTGAAGCTCTGTAATGGTTTCGTTTAATCGAGAAAATGCACCAACTTGATGGTATTCAATGTTGTTTTTATTAAGTTCGTTGCCAATCCACAACGATAAGTTTTCTAATTTAGCCCAGTGGTATTTTCCCTCTTGATTGAATTTAAATTCAATGTCTTTGATGATTTGTTCTTGAGTTTTATGTCCAAATCCTTTTACTTCTACCAGCCTGTTTTCTCTACAAGCGTCTAACAACTCTGTGATGGATTCTATTCCCATTTCTCTCCAAATGGTCTCTACTTTTTTTGGACCCAACCCTTTGATGTTTAAAATGTCTAACACACCTTTAGGAGTACTTTGTAGTAAGTCGTTTAATTCTTCAAATGATCCAGTTTTAATTATTTCATACACTTTAGAGGCTAATCCCTTGCCAAGAGAAGGTATAGATTTCAGTTCTTCTTCATTTTTTAAAGCCAAAGGTTCACCTATTTTTTTAATATTAAATGCAGCAGCAGCAGTAGCTTTAATTTTAAAAGGATTTCCATTGTGCAAATCCATTAACTTGGCATACTGATTCAGTATTTCGTAAATATCGTAATTATCTAACATGGTAGTGAAAGCGCAAATTAAAAGAAATTTACATGGATTATTTGTATTTCTTTTTTACTTGTTTGAGAATGGAATACATGTCTGTTTTCCATTTTGCAAAATGATTGAATTTACTAAATAAAAAATCAACCATTTCATATTCATCTTTGGCTTCACGTTTGTATTGCTCAAAAAATGATTTATCAACATTGTCTAAATAAATTTTAAAATCCAATATGGATTCAAACCAATTGCGGTATATGGCATAGTTAGTATTTGTTTTGCCTATTGCATAGGTCTTTCTTTGTTTGGGATACCTCATGCCGCAAAGATTAAAATGAGTGGTAGATAACCAACTGTATTTACCATTGTTGCCACTTTCTTCTATTTTGATGGCTAAAAATAGATAATTCCATTTGCCAATGTATTTTTTGCCAACTTTGTAAAGTGTTGCTATATCAGGCACCACTTTCATGTCTAAATTTTTAAGCAAATCTGTGGTATCAACCTTGGTAGAATCAGCAGTTGATTTTGCATGAATTGGCTGCAAATGAAATAATAGAAAGCAAATGAACGCTATGTTTATTGTTTTTTTCAATAAAATTTAAAATCAAAGATAAGGGTGTCATTTGTAAGGTTTTCCACATGTTTTGTCAGTGGGCTTCATTTAGTAAAAAAAATAACTATAATTGTATTCTGATTTTATGCACTATTTTTTGATAAGAAACAGTTTGTTTTGTATTGTTTTTTTTGGATTTAATTTTTTAAATTCACAGAGTTATACAGTTTCAGGGTATATAACCGATAGAGAAACTGGAGAAGTAATTATTGGGGCTTATGTCTATTGTCCACAAACTAGTACAGGCGCCAGCACCAATACCAATGGTTTTTATGCTCTTACTCTACCTTATGGAGTTAAGAACATCATGTATCTTCATGAAAATTACGTTGCAAAAATTGATACAACAAAATTAAACGGAAATAAACTTCAAAATGTAGTTTTGAGATTCATGGATGAATACACTCCTCAAATCGACCCATTTAAGAGTTCATTTGAAATTAAAGAAAAGACTGAATCCATTAAAAATTCAGAAAATGAAAATGCAACCAATGAGGAAGAAGAACCAGTAGAAGACCCTAAAATAAAAGCATTTAAAAATTCTAAATTAGTTGATTCTTTGATTTTAAAGGCATTGCAAAGAAACATAAAAATCATTGACCGCATTGAAAACGGTTTTGTAGAATTGCCAGGTCTTCAAATAGCACAATCGCCATCTTTAGTAGGAGAAGTGGATATCATTAGAACTTTAAAATTGTTGCCAGGGGTAACACCAGGAACTGAAATGACCAATGGTTTGTATGTTAGAGGAGGTAATCAAGATCAAAACATGGTGTTGTTGGATGGCATGCCAGTGTACAATCTTAATCACATTTTTGGTTTTTATTCAGTATTCAATTCTGATGCTGTAAATGCTGTGGATATTACCAAAAGTGGATTTTCAGCAAGGCAAGGAGGCAGGATTTCTTCATTTACAGACATCGTCATGAAAGAAGGAAATGCCAACCATGTATCAGGTATTTTTTCAAAAAGCATTTTAGCTTGGCGTTTAGCAGTTGGAGGTCCCATTTCAAACGATGGTAAAACTACTTTCTTTTTCTCTGGAAGACGTTCTTATTGGGATTTATTTACATATCCATTCATGAGCGATTCGGCAAAAGTTAAATACGTGTTGTATGACTTTAATGCTAAAATATGTCACCGTTTTAATGACAAAAGTAAATTGATTTTCAGTATATACAGTGGAAGAGATAGAATGTTTTTTCAAAACATTGACAAAGATACTGCTACCAATTTTAGTAATACCAACAAATCAAAAATAGACATCCGATGGGGTAACTTTTCATCCTCATTAAGATGGAACAAAGTTATCACTAAAAAATTATTTTCTTCTTTGGCTTTAGGATATTCTCAATACCGTGCTCAGTTGACATTTGATATAAGCAGGTTCAGAGATACTGGAAGTGGAGTTCAACAATCTGGGGTATTTTATCAATACCACAATTACGTTAGAGACATATTATTAATGAATGATTATGATTATTTTTTAAATAAAACCAATGTGTTAAGATTTGGATTGTCTGCTAGTTTTAAACGTTTTGAACCAGGCACAACTGAAATTATTTTTACTAAAAATGGATCTGGTAATTCTCTTTTTAGGGGTAAAGAATTTGAAGCAAATGCAAGTGAAATAGCCGCTTATTTAGAAGATGACATCACTTTAAACAACAATTTAAAAGTAAAAATTGGTTCTAGATTAGTTAATTACAATTATGCGAATACTCCAAAAATATTTATAGAACCAAGGGCTTCATTCAACCTCAAAGTAGATAATGATTATTCAATCAAAGGTAGTTATACATTCATGAATCAAAACATCCATTTATTGGCAGATAACAACGTGGCTGGATTCACAGACAGATGGGTTCCTGCAACCAATAGAATAGGAAACCAATCTGCCAATCAATTTACTTTAGGTGTATCAAAACCATATAAGGACAACTTGGAATTATCTGTTGAAGGTTATTATAAAAAAATGAGTAATGTACTTGAATTAAAAGAAGGTGCTTCAGTCAATATTACTCAAAAAAATTGGGAAGATTTTGTTGTAATGGGAAAAGGATGGAGTTATGGAGTAGAGACATTTTTACACAAACGAAAAGGGGATGTTTCTGGTTGGGTAAGTTACACCCTTTCTTGGGCTAAAAGGAATACTCCTGGGGTGAACAATGGCAATGATTATTATTATCAATTTGATAGAAGACATTATTTAAATGTGGTATCTCAAATAAAAATAAATGATAGAACAGCTCTTTCTACTAACATAGTTTTTTCTACAGGAAATGTTCAATCCATACCTAGTGGTAAACATTTAGATATCAATGGAAACATTGTGTATGAGTACGAAGAAAAAAACAATTATAGGTTAAATAATACCTTCAGAATAGATATGGGTTTAACTAGAACAAGAGAATATTCTTGGTTCAAAGAATCTGGTTGGAATTTTTCTGTGTATAACCTCTTAGCTCGAAGAAACCCAGCATACATTTACATAGATAACTCAGGAACAAAACCCAAAGCATATCAACGTACTTTTTTAATGTTTATTCCAGGAATTTCTTGGTACACTAAATTTTAATCCTTATGAAACAAATTAAAACCTTATCAATTTATTTATCATTTGTATTTCTTTTTCTTTCATGTGACAAAGAAATTAACATAGACAACATTAATTTTACAGACAAATTAGTTTTAAATGGAGAATTAAACACCAATAATACCATGGCTTTTACTGTCAGCAGAAATTTGCCAATTTTAGTGCCTGCTGATTCATCAGGATATTTAATTAAAAATGCAACAGTAGAAGTTTTTGAAGATGGCGTGTCACTTGGTTTTGCTTCTTATACCAACAAATATTATGAATTACCAGTAAAACCTAAGCCTGGTAAAACATACAGAATAGAGGTGAAAAATGGAGTCATAAAACCAGCATATTCTATTGTAACTATGCCTAATACTTTTGCTTCATCAGCTTTGTTTAAAGATTCAATAGGGTTAGATAATCAAGGATTCAAAATTGGTCAGTTACAATTGAATTTTCAAGACAATAACGATGCAAATTATTACGAATTATTAATACGATACTACGATGCCAGCATTCAAACCTGGTTTCCATTGGTGTTGGATTCTGACGATCCAATATTTGTAAACAATCAAAAATTGAAAAATGGAGGTTATGTATTTTCTGATGAATCGTTTAAAGGTAAAAACAAATCCTTGTATTTTACTGTTCCTTTTGGGACATTTGTAGGTGCTCCTCAATTTGAAATTTCGCTAAAAACCTTTCCAGAACAATATTATAGCTACCTCAGACAATTAAGAGATTATGAACAATTTGGCGGTGGAATTAATACAGATCCAGTGATTTTAGAAAGTAATGTTACCAATGGTTTGGGTATGGTTGGTAGCGTATATAATTACAAAGATACCATCTACTAAATTACTTAAAGGATGAGAAGTTTAATCAGTTTCAATGGAGTTTTAACCGATTCAGATGAAAAGTTGTTTAATTCTCATTCAAGATCATACAAATATGGAGATGGTTTTTTTGAAAGCATTAAAGTAATCAATAAAAAACCTCATTTATTTCATCTTCACTTCGATCGAATCAATAGAGCCTCTAAATGGATAAAATTGCCATTGAAAGAAAAATGGACTCGTGAATTTTTTGAAGAACAAATTGAATTGCTTTGTTTAAAAAATGGATTAACTGACGCTCGTTGTAGAATCACTTTTTACCGCGATTCAGATGGTTTTTACATACCTGAGTCAAATAAAGCAGGATTCATCATTGAAGTATCTGAGTACAATGGCAAATTCAAATTAAATGATAAAGGATTGAATCTAGATCAATTTCAACAAATACTTAAACCCAGTAATTTTTTAAGCTTTTTCAAGCCTTTATCAGCATTGCATTACGTACTAGCTGGAATTCACGCAGCTGAAAACAACTTGAATTCAGTAGTGGTGTTCAATGAAATGAACAGAGTAGCAGAAGCTCATAATGCCAACCTGTTTATCATCAGCGATGATGAAATTTATACGCCAGCACTTTCTGAATACTGTATTGATGGAGTAATGCGTAATCATGTGATTTCTCAATTGCGAAAAAATAATTACACCGTGCACGAAACCATGATTGAAGAATCTGACCTTTTTTCTGCAGATGAAATGTTTTTAACTAATGCTACTCAAGGCATTCTATGGGTAGAAAATTACAGAGATGCCGTATTTTCTTTTCATAAAACCACTGAATTGCATTCCATTGTTTTTACTTATTAATTAATGAATCACTTTTTTAATCATTCCATTCAAACATACAACACTTTTGGTATTCAAGTAAAAGCTAAAGAATTTGTTGCCATTTCATCCTTAAAAGAGCTTAAAGAAGCTTTATTATTCAATGAAAAAGAACAGACACTGTTTTTGGGAGGTGGCAGCAACATGTTGTTTACTAAAGATTTTGAAGGACTAATCATTAAAAATGAAATAAAAGGGAGAATCATTCAAAAAGAGGATGATGAAAACGTTTTAATCAAATTTTACAGTGGAGAAAATTGGCATGAATCCGTCATGTATTGTGTTGAAAATGGATATAGTGGTATTGAAAATTTGTCATTAATTCCCGGCACCATGGGCGCTGCACCTATGCAAAATATAGGAGCTTATGGTGTGGAACTTGAGTCGGTATTTGTGGAATTAGAAGCGCTTAATCTCAAAACCCTTGAATTAGAAACATTTACTCATCAACAATGCGAATTTGGTTACCGTGAAAGTGTTTTTAAAAGAAAATTAAAAAATCAATACTTCATATTCTCAGTAACCCTAAAGTTATCAAAACAATTTGTTCCAAAAATAAGCTATGGTGACATACAATCTGTTTTATCAGAAAAAGGAGTAATCAATCCAAACATAAAGGATGTTAGCGATGCTGTCATCTCCATCAGACAAAGTAAATTACCAGATCCAAAGGAATTAGGAAACTCTGGTAGTTTCTTTAAAAATCCTACCATATCTCAAGAGGTTTACAATCAATTAAAATTTGATTATCCTGAAATGAAAGGTTTTCCTAATGAACATGGAGTAAAAATACCTGCTGCATGGCTCATTGAAAATGCAGGATGGAAGGGCAAAAGGATAGGAAATACAGGAAGTCATGCAAAACAAGCTCTTGTATTAGTGAATTATGGAGGAGCTAGCGGACTTGAAGTTAAATCACTTGCCTATCAAATCATAGATAGCATTAAATCCAAGTTCAATATCACCCTTGAACCTGAAGTAAATATATATTAATGGATTATCAAACCATAGATAAAAACATACTGTTTGAAGACAACCATCTCATAGTAATCAATAAACCAGCGGGCATATTAGTTCAAGGGGATAATACCGGTGATAAGCCATTAAACGAATACGTCAAAAGCTATTTAAAGGAAAGAGAAGCCAAACCCGGAAATGTGTTTTGTGGTGTAATTCACCGAATAGACAGACCTGTAAGTGGAATAGTGATTTTAGCTAAAACAAGTAAAGGATTGGCTAAAATGAATGAAATGTTTAGAGACGATAAAATAAAAAAAACATATCAAGCATTGGTATATCCTGAGCCTACAGATAAATCGAAAACTTTAATCAATTACTTGCGTAAAAACAGCAAAACACATAAAGCCGATGTGTTCAATAAAGAAGTAGCCAATTCTAAATTATCAGAACTTAGTTTTGAAGTGATTAAAAAAATCGGGAATTACACTTTATTAAAAGTCAATCCTGTAACTGGGCGATTTCATCAAATAAGAGCTCAATTATCTTTCAACAAAACACCCATAGTTGGAGATTTGAAGTACGGATTTAAAAAGCCTAATCCTGATAAATCAATCTGTTTACACGCTAGTGAAATTGAATTTATTCATCCAATTTCGAAAGAAAATATCAAGATAACTTGCGAATCCAATTTTAAATTCTGATAATTTCATCTACTTTTGCACTCTTTATAATCAAAAATTAAATGAAAAAAATATTTGTAATGACTATCATTGCTTCTGTATTATACAGTTGTAATGACAAAAAAGCGACTAAAAAAGTAGTTTTAAAATCTAAAAACGATTCATTCTCTTACATGATGGGAGCCAGAGTGGGTAAAGAATTAAAAGAATACAACATTGAAGAGATAAATACTGAAGTTTTTTTAGCTGCCATGACTAAAGTCATGAAATTTGGAGACAGCAGTTTAGTGTTATCACAAGAACAAGGTCAAAAAGTGTTTTTTGAATACATCATTGACAAAAAATTTGGTAAAAACAAAGAAATTGAAGCTAATTTCTTCAAAAAATTAAGTTCAGATGCCACTTATAAAACTACCAAATCAGGCATAGTGTATAAACAAATGAAACCAGGCACAAATATAAAACCACAGTTGTCTGATTCTGTTGAAATAAAATTTGATTTCAAAACTATTGAAGGAATGACCATTTCTAGCTCAGGAGATAAAACAATGACTTTGCCTATGAATGCTCAATTATTCAGCGGCTTTTCAGAAGCTTTGACTTTAATGGAAGTTGGTTCAAAATATTATTTTGCTATACCTAGTAAAGAAGCTTTTGGACAACAAGGTGAAAGACAAATGGGCATTGAACCATATCAACCTATTGTTTGCGAAATAGAAATCATTAGAATCAAGTTTTAATTTTTTTTAATTTTTTCTTGTCCAGTACCAAAGTATTTTTCTTGTACTTTAATTTATAGTTTTTAAAGTACTGGTAATCCCAATTCACTGACCAATTAAATTGAATGATCAATTTGTTGGTCAGTTTGTTTTTTATAGCTATTGGTTCTAACTTTCCAAAATCGCCAAATACAATTACTTCATCAGCATTTTTTATTTTAACTAAAGCTGTACAAATGGTCTTTAATGAATCGCTTTTAAAATGGCCTATTGATGAACTTTGATTATTTAATACTTTGATGTATTGTTGGTCAAAAAAAGTGCTGAAACTGTCGTAAGTTTGAATTTGGACCATAAAAACGCTGTCTTCTAATGAGTTGTCAGTATGTTCTGATACTCTTTTTTCATTGATTTGGTATTTTGATTGTAACAATATTTTTCTCCCTCTTTTTTTCCAAGTACCTGTAGTATAAATATGTGTTTTAGAAAATGGACCAAACTTGGGCGACCATTTGTACAAAAAAGTATGGTTATTGTTCAGTTGAATGAGGGTAGTATCTATGTCTTTTTTCCAAATTTTGCCATCAAAATATTGTTTTGAAACGGAATCCACTTCGTAATAAACGCCAAATATTTCATGTTTTGATTGTGAATATACATTGGAGAATAGCAAGAAGAGAAATGATATTAAAAATAGTTGTTTAATGTTTGTAGAAGTTAGATTATTAAAACAATTCGTTATTGCCGTTTTGATGGAATACTTTTCCTAGGTGTTTGTATGCATTGGCAGTAGCTTCTCTTCCTCGTGCAGTTCTCATCAAATAGCCTTCTTGAATCAAAAAAGGTTCATATACTTCTTCTATTGTGCCAGCCTCTTCGCCTACAGCGGTGGCTATGGTATTGATACCTACTGGTCCGCCTTTGAATTTTTCTATGATGGTTAGTAAAATTCTGTTGTCCATTTCATCTAATCCATTCGCATCTACATTCAATGCTGCAAGTGCGTATTTAGCAATATCGTGGGTGATGGTTCCATTGCCTTTTATTTGAGCAAAATCTCTTGTACGCCTTAATAGTGCATTGGCGATACGTGGGGTGCCTCTGCTTCTTCGCGCAATTTCGGCAGCAGCTTCTGTTTCTATGGGTGTTTTGATGATGCCAGCCGAGCGAGTTATGATTTTAGTCAATAAAGCAGAATCGTAATATTCAAGTCTGTTGTTGATACCAAAACGCGCTCTAAGAGGCGATGTCAATAACCCAGAGCGAGTAGTTGCTCCTATCAAAGTGAAAGGTGATAACATGATTTGAACAGATCTTGCACTGGGTCCTGTATCAAGAACAATGTCTATTTTATAATCTTCCATTGCAGAATACAAATACTCTTCTACAACAGGACTTAAACGGTGAATTTCATCAATAAACAACACATCGCCTTTTTCTAAATTAGTGAGCAAACCTGCTAAATCTCCAGGTTTTTCTAACACAGGTCCACTGGTGATTTTAATGTTGCTTCCCATTTCATTAGCAATGATTGAAGCTAAGGTGGTTTTACCTAATCCCGGAGGCCCATGAAGCAATACATGATCTAAAGCTTCGCCTCTTTGAACTGCTGCTTTTACAAATATTTGTAAATTTTCAAGTATTTGAGCTTGACCAGTAAAATCATCAAACCTGGAAGGGCGTAAAACATTTTCAATGTCTTTGTCCACATCACTCATTTGTTCTTTATCAGGGTCTAAATTTTTATTCAGCATTCTCAATTGCAAATATATTAACTAGTAGGCAACCTTTTTCAATAATTCTTTATCTATTTATTTAAAATCAAGAAAAACTAGATTTTATTGTTCCAATAAGTATTTTTTTTATTGGCAATAAAATGTACGAAATTTGCAATACTATAAATAAATGAAAAAAACATTCTTCATCTCTGTTCTAATATTTTCTATAAATCAGTTAAATGCTCAATATGCTAAATCTTTTAAATTTGATAAAATAGTTCATGAATTTGGACAATTAAAAGAAGAATCAAATCGAGTGTATCACATGTTTTATTATGAAAATACAAGCACTGTGCCTATGTTCATTAAAAAAGTAGAAACATCTTGCGGTTGTACAACACCTGAATTTTCTAGGGACACCATTCAACCGGGACAAAAAGGATATATAAAAGCCATATATGAAACTTTGGGAAAAAGTGGACCATTTGAGAAATATTTATACGTTTATAACAACGTTGATGAAAATTTTCAAACTCTGACAATTACAGGCTCCGTCACTCCAATGCCTCGTAAAAAATTTGATGATAAAGTATATACAATCAACTACAGCAACTTGAATTTTAGTGAATATGTTTTGAATTTTAATCCCATCATTAACAACGAAATCAAAAGTAAAGAAATTAAAATTTTTAATTACAATGGATATCCAATTAAAATTCTAGCCTTAGGTCCTTTGCCAAGTTACATCAATGTATTCATTAATGATAGCATCATGGATTCTGAAGATTCAATTAAAATAATTGTGGAAGTAGATGGAACAAAAATTGCACAAGTAGGAGATAGGCAACAACGCATAGAACTTATTACAGACGACAACATACAATCTTCAAAATTCATTTATGTACTGACTAAAATGAAGGAAGATTTTTCTAATTTAACTAAAAAACAATTGAAAAAAGCACCAAAAGTTACCATGTTAACAAGCAATAACATTGATATGGGAACTCATCGAGTTGGTTCTAAATTTTCTGATACAGTAAAAATTAAAAATGACGGTAAAGATGAATTAATTCTTAAGAGAATTGTTCCCAATTGTTCATGCATTACATTTAAAGTGGATAAAAACAAATTAAAAAAAGGGGAAGTAGCTACAATAATATTTACTTATGATTCCATTAACCAAGACGCAGCTAATCATAAGAAGTATGTCACTGTTTATACCAATGATCCGACAAATTCAATCATTAATCTATCATTCATTGCAAAATTGATTTTTTAATTAATTTTGTAGTATGAAAAAAATTCTTTTAACGGCTGCCTTCTCAATGGTATTTGGCTTATTGGGAGCCTTTTTATTTACTAAATTTTATTCAAGTTCATCTAACAGTGTTAACAACAATGAGAGTTTAAAAGGGATTTTAGCAAATTACAATGGCAAAGCGGCAGAATCAAGCATCAGTTTTGTATTGGCTTCTAAAGTAAGTACCCCCAGTGTTGTGTTTATTAAAACGACAGCCTTAGTTCAACAACGAAATCCTTTTGGATGGTTTTTTGATGAATGGGATCCATTTGGTAGCATTGGTCAAGTGAGTAGTACAGGCAGTGGTGTAATAGTGCGCAAAGATGGATACATAGTGACAAATTTGCATGTAATAAAAGATGCCAGCAAAATAGAAGTTGTGCTTAACAATAAAAAGAAAACATTTACAGCAAAATTAGTAGGAAGCGACCCTTCTACTGATTTGGCATTATTAAAAATTGATTCAGAAGACCTGCCAGCAATCAACATTGTAAATTCTGATGACTTGCAAGTTGGTGAGTGGGTAGTAGCTGTTGGTAATCCATTTAATTTAACCAGCACAGTTACTGCAGGAATTGTAAGTGCAAAAGGAAGAAATATCAACGTTGTAAACAATCAATTTCCTATCGAATCGTTTATTCAAACCGATGCAGCTATAAATCCAGGAAACAGTGGTGGAGCATTAGTGAATTTAAATGGTGAATTAGTAGGAATTAATACAGCTATTTACAGCAAAACTGGTAGTTATGCTGGTTATGGATTTGCAATACCATCTAATATTGTGGCAAAAACCATCAAAGATTTAATTGATTTCGGTAAAATTCAAAGAGGCAACACCGGTATGGAAGTTACCGACATAGATGAAGCTACAGAAAAACTAAATAAAACATCAAATGGGGCGCTTGTTACCCAAGTGTTCGAAGGTTCATCGGGAAGTAAAGCGGGATTGCAAAAAGGCGATGTGATTGTGAAAATTCAGGACAGAGCAATCGATGGTAAATCAAGTTTTGATGAGCATATTTCCTATTACAGACCAGGAGATAAATTAAAGATTAATTACATCAGAAATGGTTCAGCAAAAGAAACTACAATGACCTTAACTAACGAAAATGGTGAGACAGGAGTTTCAAAAAACAACAGCATCAATTCGGATAAATTAGGAGCAGATTTTACACCAATAAATAAATTAGAACAACAGAAATACCGCATTTCATCTGGAGTAAAAGTTAGCAACATTAGAAATGGCTTAATCAATAATTTAGGATTAGAAGATGGATTTATTTTTACAAAATACAATGGCAAAACATGCACAGATGCAGGTGAATTGATTAAAGAATTAGAAGGTGCTTCGGGCAGAATGCAGATAGAGGGAGTAGGAGTAGATGGAGGAAGCAGATTTTACAATTTTTATTATTAGTGTATGCTAATCTCAGTTTAATATAATGAATGTAAACCATGCATCATCATTATAAAAATTCAAAAATTGAAACAACATAAAACAAAGTTTTTTTACAATATAAATTTAAGGAATTTAATAAGGTTATTTAAGGATTTTTTACTCTATATTATATTTATTGTATTTGTTTTCATATTCTTATATTTGCCTAATTAGTTGTAAAAGGGTTAAAATTATAGAAAGTAATAGCAATAAATGAAGTATGATTAAATATTTTAAAATGTTTCTTAAAAGGTATGAAATTGGCACTGGTAAAGTGAGTGGAATAGTTTCAATTTTCTTTGCTTGTTTGGCTTTTGGTGGAGTTTTATGTTTCAAATTCCCTGAGCAACTTACTACCAAAGAATTTAGGCAAATATACACACCACAATCCATGAGTGCATTAATTACTGCTGTTATCATATTGGCTTTATTGTTTGGGTTGTTAAATTTATTGCTCAGTAAAAACAGGAGAAATGGAATGATAGGTTTATTCATTGGCTGTTTTTCTATTGTTTTAGGTGGTTTTAGTTTAAGTGGAAAAGCCATTGAAAAAACAAGTTGGAACATTGGTTTAGATTGGTTGCTTTTAGATTTATTTTTAATGGCAGTTATTTTTATTCCTATAGAAATGGTTTTTCCTAAAAGGACAAGTCAAGATAGATTTCATGAAGAATGGCGAACTGATTTAATCTACTTTGCGATTAGTCATTTGTTTATTCAGTTTTTTAGTGTTGTATCTCAAAAACCAGCAGTTTTATTTTTTGGCAACATGAATTTACAACCATTTCAACTATGGATTCAGGATTTGCCTTTTGTTATAGAATTGTTTTTAGCTTTTTTTATTACTGATTTATTTCAATATTGGACACATAGATTCTTTCATTCTCATGTGTTTTTATGGAGGTTTCATGCTGTGCATCACTCCACAAAGTCAATGGATTGGCTTGCAGGTTCTCGAACTCATTTTATAGATATTTTTGTGACAAGAACTGCCACTTTTATTCCATTGTATGTTTGTGGATTTTCAAGCATTGTTTTTAATCTATTTGTTATAATCATTGCAATTCATGCTGTTTTTATACATGCTAACACCCGCATTAATTTAGGGTTTTTAAAGTACATAATCACTACACCACAATACCACCATTGGCATCATTGCATTGACGATGAATATTATGGAAAGAACTTTGCTGTATTTTTTCCTTTCATCGATAGGTTATTTGGCACCTATTATTTACCTGATAATATTTGGCCATCTGGAACTGGATTAAATGAAGCAAAATTTCCAAAAGGATACATCAAACAATTGATTTATCCGTTTAATTCCAATCCATTTAAAAGTGAAATCAATGAAACAGATGAAAGCAAACGTTGATTGTTAACCTAGAATCCACTTAGAAATTCTCTTCAATTTAAAAATTCTGCAAGCTCAAGCATCTACACAATTTTATGCTTTGAAATAGTGCTGGTATGACTTCATCATAATTTCATTCGAGGATTCATGATATTATTCTAAGGCTGCTATTGGTAGAGTCTTTTTTATTTTATCGTCAAATTAATGATAAAATCAATGCACTTATAAGCTCGGTTTATAACAAACTCTATTGCAGAATCTGGTTTTTAAGTGATGAAATAAGTAAAGGATATGTGGTTATAAAAACCATTAATATTTAATATTTAATTAATTAAAACAAGAACACAATTAGGTAATATTGAAGATAACCATTTTGTAGTAAATAATTTATTTAATGACTTATTAAACTGATATTAATTTGTATGACTTTTAATAGTGATAAATTTAAATTAAAAAAGGGTTTTAAATAAAGTCGCTATCCCTGTTAATAACACAAAAATTAATACCGTTTTTTTAAATCGTTCTTCTCCAAATTTAGTTACTATTTTTTTGCCTAAATACGAGCCAATAAAGCTGATTACAAATAAATACGGCAATAAATAGAGTGAACTGTATTGCACATATCCTTGACTAATGTATACAACACTTCTACTTAAATCTATTGCTAAGTCTATCATCGCTGAGGTGGCTATAAATGTTTCAATTTTTAAATTGTAAGATGCCAATACTAACCCTCTAATTGCTCCTCCTGTTCCAACCAATCCAGCAGCAAATCCTGAAATAGCTCCACCTAAAATCGCATTTTTTTTATTGGGAGTAATGATTAAGTTTTTATTGATAAGTAAACTTAAACTCAATAAAATGATGAACATTGCTAAGATTATTTCTATGGTATTGTTGTTGATTTTACTGCTCAAATAGGCTCCTATTATTACAAGGATTGTTGCTGGAATTCCAATTGTCATTATCAAATTTTTATCAATACCACTTTTAAATAATGAAATTTTGGCAATGTTACTGCTTACATGAAATATGGCTGTAATGCCCAATACAGTTTGAATGTCAAAAAAAAATCCTGCTACAGGAACAAACATAACTGAAGAGCCAAATCCCCCAACCGTTCCAATTACTTCTGCAATTAAAACCAACAAAAAAAAGAGAATCAATTGTTCTATTGGCATTGTCCTTTAATATGTTAATTGCTGTTTAGTGAAGTTTTGTAAGTCTTGAAAGTGATTATAGTTGCAAGGAATATTAAAAATGCACCCAACAACATGGGAGCCTCTGGTAAATCAATTGAGGAATTATGATCGGTAAATGCAGCAAACAAGTTGTTCATCATCAGAGGGCCTAAGATAGCCGTTAAACTCATTAAGCTAGTCATGGCGCCACTTAATTCACCTTGAGCGTTGTTTGGAACAGCATTAGATAATTCACCCTGCAATGCTGGGCCAGATAATCCACCTAAAGTATATACTATGGTAAATACAAACATTAACAAAGTGGAGTTGGCTAAAGCAAACAATAACATACCGATGCCATAAAATAAAAACCCAATGAAAATGGTTTTTCTCTGTCCAAATTTTGTTTTTATATATCCGATTAATCCTCCTTGAACAATAGATACACATACTCCAACCCATCCAAGTGAATAACCAATCATTTGTTTGTCCCAATTAAACTTATATTTTACATAATAACTCCAATTGGATTGAATAGCATGTGAGGCTAAATGCAATAAAAATAAAGGTATCATCATTTTAAGTACTTTGGGATACTGACTTAAATGAATCAATGAACCAACAGGGTTGGCTCTTTTAATGTCAAATTCTCTGCGGTTCTCCTTGCTTAAACTTTCTGGTAAATAAAAATAACAAATGCAAGCATTGATCAATGATAATGAAGCTGCAACCCAAAAAGGAGCTCTTAAATTAAATTCGGATACCAATCCTCCCAAGATAGGACCTAAAATAAAACCTACACCAAAGGCAACACCAATTAGTCCAAAATTTTGAGCTCTTTTATCTGGCGAACTTATATCTGCAATATAAGAAGAAGCAGTAGTGAAACTTGCACCACAAATGCCAGCAATGATTCGGCCAATAACCAATAACCAAATGTGATGAGAAAGAGCCATAAATATAAAATCAATTCCTAATCCTATCAATGAAATTAACAATACAGGTCTTCTGCCATATTTGTCACTTAAACTACCTAAAATGGGAGAAAATATAAATTGAGAAAATGCAAATGCAAATATCAACCAAGCTCCAATAGAAGAAGCTTCAGATACTGTGTATTTGCCTATTTCTGCTAATAAATCAGGAGTGATTGGAATAATGATTCCAAAACCTATGACGTCTATTAATAAAGTAATGAAAATTAGAACAAGGGGTTTGCTTGAAAACATCTGTTATTTTCTTGTATCTAAATTGTTTTTATAAATGCTTACCCAATCATTCACTGTCATTTTTTTAAATAGCTCACCAATTAATTCATAAGGAATATCATCGTATTTTTTTAATCTGATACAACTTTTTCCCATGTCTAATTTAGCTTTGCTGTGTTTAGGAAATTCAAATTGAAACCAGTTCAATAATTCTTCGTTGGCATATATACCCATATGATAAACAGCTATGAAATTTTTTTGAGCAGCAATGTTTCCAAATGGAAGTGGAAGTTTAGGGTCGCAATGGTATCCTGCTGGAAACAAACTATGAGGAACGACATAGCCTATCATGTTGTAATTCATGCATTCTTCAAATCCTTTAGGAATGTTTTTGGAAATTATATTTCTTAGTTTAATCACAGCCTCTTTTTGATTGTCCGGAACTAACTGAATGTATTCATCTACTGATTGTGCTTTAATTTGCATAGCAATAAAATTTAAAGGGCGAAAATACTAAAAAAAACCTCTGACATTGCAGAGGTTTTTTAAGATTTGATTTAAATGCGATTATTTATTAATCACCAATTTGGTTGATTGTATATTAGTTTCAGATTTAATGATTACGGTATAGACCCCATTACTTAAATGTTTGATGTCTATTGTTTGGTTCATTTCTGAAATTTGTTTGCTTAAAATTTCTTTTCCATCGTAATTGAAAATAGTAATGGTGACATTGTGGTCTTCAGTTAATGGATTGATGTTTAAAATTTGTGAAGCGGGGTTAGGGAATAAATTCACTAATACAACTTGGCTATTATTATCATTTGTTTTTAAAGAAATAACATTAGAAAATTTGTCCATTAAGTTTTCATCTTTAAGTTTCAATTGATAAAAATATTGAACTCCTTTGTCGATGTTTTTGTCAATGAATTGGTATTCGTTCATGTTCATTTGAGCATCTATGTTACCAATAGTTTTAAAGTTTTTACCATCAGTGCTTCTAGTGATATCAAAACTAGAATTCATAGATTCAACAGAAGCTGACCATTTAAGTAAATTGATTTGATTGTTGATGGTTTTTCCTTCAAAATTCAAGAAATTAACTGGCAATGGTGTAAGTCCGCCTGGACCAGCACCACCACCACCACCGCTAAATGAATTGACAAAAAGAGTAGCTAAATACTTGCTTCCACCTAATGAGGAATCTTTCCATTTAGTTAAAGAAGGTGCTACATCGTTCATGTAAACATTCACATCTGATTGAGCTAAAGTAGAAATTACAGCATGAGCAGGTTTTGATGCATTAATTACTTTATAAAAACTCATATCAGTAGGAGCAGAAATATTGGTTAATGAATTTTGAGTTAGTTTTACGTTGATAGAATCGATGTCTTTCTGAGTAAACATTAATCTAACAGGGATACTAGTACTTGGCTGAGTAGAAGGAGTGACATTCCATGTTCTAGCTAATCCAATCCATCCAGTTGGGTTACCTACAAAACCAGTAGGGAATGGATAGTAAACAGCAGATTGAGAATTGATTTTTAATTGAACTCCACTTGTAGGAATTACAGCACCAGTTGATCCAATTTTAATGCCTAATAAAAACTCATTAGCGCTGTTGCAATAACATGTCCATCCAGCAGAGTTGACCGCAGAAACAGTAGCAGTATGTGTTGCTATAGACGTTGCTGGAGGACTACTAAAGTCACAAGGAATTGCTTTTTTGTAAGTTTTTATATCAAAGTTGTAAACCGCTTCATCACAATCACTGTTATTGATATTGACAGTTGCTGTGTATGCACCTACAGTTGTACCACTAAAAGTCACATAAAATTTCCTCACACTGTCTTTAGGAATTAAAGTTGGAGCTCCCGAAATGGTATAACTAGAGGCATTAGTCCCAGAAAGTGTAATGCTACTAATAAGTAAAGCAGAACCGCCAGTGTTTTCGATTTTAAAAGAACGTGTAGTATTGACAAAAACACTATCCATATTTGTGCTATCAGAGATAGATGGAGTAATATCGCCATCAACAATGCTAACATTATTGCCTTTTACATTGATTTCGGGTGGACATAAACATGAACCAGCTAAAGCATTTGAATTTGGACTGGTACTGAAAGGAGTTAAATAGTTATAATCATTTAATGAGTATGTTCCTGTACCCAGTGTAATGGTGTCTTTTCTTAACCTTTGCCCTAATCCTGAAGGATTTGTAGCAGTATATTTAGGTCCAGAAGGATCGCCCCAATAATTGTTGTCAAATTTGTAATTGGCCAAATCATCTCCAGTGCCATAAGTGCCATTAGGACTTATGCCAGCAATATGAGTTACTGCAAATCCTCCACTTAAATTACAGAAATTGTTATATCGAACAATGGTTGTATCACTCTTAGCTCTCCAACCAGCAATTTCAATAGCCAATCCATTATATGATTGCGTAATGTGGTTGTTTAAAATTCGAGTTGCAGCTAAATCGCTAAATAACATGGTGATGGCACCAATTCCAACTTTATTACTTGTATTAGCTTCTTTGATGTAATTGCCTTGTATTAAAGCATTAGATGGGTAAAAGAAAGCATCTGTTGGGAATCCAATTTGAATCCCAGCATCTACGGTCTTTTCAATGGTATTGTTTACAACGCTAATTCCACCATTTGATATGCTTGGCGAATTAGAACCAAATCCAACGGTAAGCACACCTGCCCATTTGGTGTTGATAATGATATTATCTTTAATTTCAACTGTTGGACCACCTATTGAAAGCCAAATAGCAGACACAGCTTGATAGCTACACGAAGTGTATTTATAAAATCCAATGTTTTCGAATTTGTTGCCATTCATTTTCCAAAGCCCTCTATTAAAAGTTGAAAATGAAACTTGAATTGCTCCGTCAGTTTTTACACCATGGCCATATGTATTTTTTACATAATTATTTAAGATATAAACATTGGCTGATGGTCCCCATACTGTGTTTGAATTCCAAAATGCATTGGTTCTTACACTGTCCATTTTTAATCCCTGAATGGTAATGTCTGTAGAAAATTCACTTATTAAATTAAATCCATACCCTTTTAAATTGGCATTAGAAGTAGTGTAATCACCAGTTTCAGATGTTATGATGATGTTACTTTTATTGATGTTTAAGTACAATGAAGTATCTTGAGCCATCCCAAATAAACTACAATTAGTAGAAGTTAAGTAATTAGGGTTACGGTATGTACCATCAGTAATATAGACAATGTCGTTTGTCCCTGCAGCAACAATTGCAGCATTGATGTTGGTGTAGGTAGTTGATGCAGTATTGTAGGTTAATCCTTGTAATGTCACTGTAGATGGTCTTGATGCTCCTTGATTGTTCACCCATCTAACAGTTCTATCAGCAATTCCAGTTCCAGTAACATCAAAATTGAAAGGATTTTCGTCTGCATCGTTAGTTACAAAACTGATGTTTGCAGTTCTTGCTCCAGTACTACTTGGGTTAAAAGTGACTTCAAAAAATGTATTTCCTTTAGGTGCAACAGTTGCGCTTGGAGATGTGGTAACTGTAAAATCGGATGAATTTGTTCCAGAAATTGTGAAAGTACCAATAGTTAAATTTGAATTGCCAATATTCTCTATTGTAAATCTTTGAATTAGTGTGCCAGATGATGATTGTTGTTTGCCGAAATTAGTGCCGTTGTTTAATGTTGTAGTCGTAGATCCATCAACAATGTTGACATTGATCCCCCTTACTTCAATTTCTTGAGCATTTAATAAATTTAGGGCAAAAATTACCCATAATAATGTAATTGTTTTTTTCATAATTTTTAGTTTGACTTAGTTCAAAACTAGGGTATTACATTGTTTTTAAAATTAAATTTTAATTA